>JAFIEW010000117.1 GCA_020832375.1 Cyclobacteriaceae bacterium | reverse complement strand
TAACTTAAGAATAAATTTTAGAGCTTTATAAATAAATTCGTGATAACCATTATTGCTTTCTCAAGTATATACAGCCACTAGTGCTCAAATTGAATAAATATTATTATTATATGCATATCCGCTTGTTTGCATCTTAAATTTCAAAGGAAGTACTAAGTTTTATAAGCGCTGAAGGTGCTATATAGCAAAGCAGAAGCCCTGTGAGAAATAGACAGCATGACTTAGCCATAAAAGGGCGGAACAAAGTAATAAGCTGTTTCTTTTCAATGCGTATATTTTTGATGTAGTTATGCGGATAAGCATATATTATTTTTAGTTTTTCTATTGATTACTAGTGATATGAGATTTTTTTTTACTTAATGAAGGAAGTTTTATTAAATCCTTACAGTTCATGACAACCTTGGGTATGTATTTGCCGTCGAACCTTCTATCTATATTCTTAATTTCCATGAACCTACGCCCACACCTTTTTCTCTTTTTAGTTAGTATCTTGACAGCCTTTTTTGAAATAAAAGCTCAAAACCCTTATGAGTTAATCTTAGGTCAGCGCTTTGAAGAAAATCAAAATAAATTAAACGTTGAATCCATTTCTGGCATATGGACGATTGCTGCAAGGCCGCTTCAAGACACTCATTTGCGATTGCTTTCCAATGACCCAGAAGCGCTTCAATATATTAATCAATCATATGCTGATGAAGGTGATTACCATGTATTTAATCTTCAGCTATCACATCAAGAGGTATGGAACTTCAGAGATTATTTAGCTAATAAATATTTTAGCAAGAAGAAAATAGAAAGCTCTTGGCAACTGCAGCTAGACGAGGGGCTTGTATCAGATGCTAATTTTCATTTTGGTTTTGGTCGTGCTACCTTTGATTTGAGCTCACTCCATTTTAAAAATTTAAAAATAAAAAGTGCCTCTGCAGATCTTAACATAAGCCATCGTTATCCTGGACATTTCGATGCTAGAGGTGATAGTCTTCATGCAAGTGTAGATATTGGTGATCTAAATGTGCAAGATTTAGATGGTAGTAGGTTTTCATTTTACAAGTTGTCAAGTGGCATCGGTAAGCTAAGTATGGATCTTAGAAGGATACAGCATGAGCTCGATATTTATGGTACGGTAGGAGCAGGGAAACTACGAGTGCAACTTCCCGCTTCGGATTATCCGATCAAAATTCACGTATATGATTCTCCTTTGTGCCGAACCAAAGTGCCAAAACATCTAGTAGAAATTGAAGAAAATGTTTTCACTAATTTCTCATCTCATGATAATGCACAAAATATTGTTAATTTGCATTTGGAAGTGGGTATGGGTACCCTTGAATTAGTGGCTTCCGATTATCACTAATCCCAATTTCTAGTGGCACATCTTCTTGTAGATCGTATCAGTAAACAATACGGTAATCATATTGCTCTAAAGGATGTTAGTTTTGAAATTCCTAAGGGTAAAATTTTTGGTTTACTAGGTCCCAATGGCGCCGGTAAGACATCTACCATTCGCATGCTTACTCGCATTTTATATCCCGATAGTGGTGAGATACTTTTTGAAAATGAGCCTTTAGCCGATCGTCATGTACGCTCTATGGGTTATCTTCCCGAAGAAAGAGGACTTTATAAAAAGATGGGAGTCAGTGAACAGCTCATATACCTTGCACAGCTTAAAGGTATGAGTAAGTCTGATGCTATCCGTGAAATCAATCATTGGTTTGATCGGCTTGAGGTAGATCATTGGAAAAAGAAAAAAGTCGAAGACCTCTCTAAGGGAATGCAGCAAAAGATACAGTTTATTTCTACTGTGTTGCATCGTCCTAATTTCCTCATTCTTGATGAGCCTTTTAGTGGATTTGATCCTGTCAATGCAGAAAAGATAAAATCTGAAGTGATCCGCTTAAAAGAGGAAGGAGCTACAATCTTACTTTCTACGCACAGGATGGAGTCTGTTGAAGAGCTATGCGACAATATTTGTATGATTCATCAGGCGCAGAAGATTCTCGATGGTTCAGTGCGCGATATTCGAGAGAGTATGAAAGAAGGGTTAGTACAAGTAAGGCATAAAGAGCCGCTAGAGGAGCGCCCTATGAAAGATATGCTTGCAGAGTATATCGATGGTAAAACTGAAGCGGGAGCTTATGTTTCTAGATTTCGACTGGCGCCTTATGCCGATACCAATGCTTTGATTCAATGGTTGCTCAACCATGTCACCCTCATTTCATTTGAAGAGGCACTTCCTAGTATTCATGATATTTTTGTGAAGCTGGTTAGCCAAGATGTGTCCTCATTTCACGCAAAAGAAAAAGATGCGACGCAACTGTAGCCATTATGGCTTTAAAAAAAATTATAACCGCTATGAATAAAGTTTTTATCATCATTGCGCGAGAGTTTATCACGCGCGTGCGCAAGCCGACATTTATCTTGATGTCGCTACTGGGGCCTGTACTTTTCGGAGCATTGCTAATTGTACCGACATGGCTTACCACCATAGAAAGTGAAGATCGAGCGCTATTGATCAAAGATGAGTCTGGACTTTTGCTCAATGCAGACACCTATACGAGTGGTTTACTCATCAGCTTTACCGATGTTGATTTGGAAGAGGCAAAGGAAGAAGTTTCATCAGGGGTGTTTAGTGGCTTGCTTTATGTACCAGCCACTGATACTAAAGACCCACAAGGGGTAAGATATTTTTCAAATTCCACCCCAAGTGTTGATCTACGAAATAATTTGCGTAACATCGTAAACAGAGCCGTGGAGAAGCAAAAGCAGGAAGATATGGGCATCAGTGAAGAGCAACTAAGAGCTCTGAAGGCAGATGTCGCCATTAGTATGATCTCACTGAAAGATCAGAATGAGGCGGAGCAAAATGCTATTGTTGCCTCAATTATTGGCTATGCTACCTCTTTTTTGATTTATATTTTCATCTTGCTGTATGGCATTCAAGTGATGCGAGGGGTGATTGAAGAAAAGAGTAATCGAATAGTGGAGGTGATATTATCTTCGGTGCGTCCTTTTCAGCTGATGATGGGTAAGATTATTGGTGTTGCTGCGGTTGGATTGGCACAGTTCCTCATTTGGGTGGTTTTGGCGATCGGCTTGTATACTGTGGCACTTAACTTTTTTGCACCTGAGTTGGCTCAAGCTGATTTGCAAGCAAGCAGCCCTGCCGCTCCACAAGCTCAAATGGATGCTGAGGCCATGGAAATGGTGCTCTCATCCATCAAAAGTATCGATATACCCTTGATTTTAGGGAGCTTTTTAGTCTTCTTTCTATTAGGATACTTGGTATATAGCGGTCTCTTTGCTGCTCTGGGCTCTGCCACCGACAATGATACCGACTCACAGCAGTTTATGCTGCCCATCACCCTGCCTTTGATCGTGTCTATTCTCGTATTGGGTGCAGTACTTAAAGAGCCTGACGGTAGCCTGGCATTTTGGTTTAGCATGGTACCGCTTACTTCGCCCATCGTCATGATGATGCGTGTACCCTTTGGCGTGCCGGCTTGGGAGCTAGCGCTTTCTATCTCCATTTTAATAAGTTTCTTCCTGTTGATTACTTGGCTTGCAGCAAGAATATACAGAGTTGGCATATTGTTTCATGGCAGTAAAATTAGCTATAAGACACTTTATAATTGGTTGAGATATTCCTACAGATAGTCATTAGATTGAATATTATTCGGTAGATTTTTCTTTTGCGTGGGATGAGCAACTGATTCAAATTTTTTTGCTTCAATAAACAAGCATGGAAGTCGTTTGCTTTTTGGTAAGAGTTGAAATTGAGGCATGTTGAGTCAGATTAAGCCTTTTCTATCGAAGTAAAATCGTGAATGGGTAGCCAATGCTTCTTGTAGGGGTTTGATGTAAGTCAAGCGGTTTAAGGGTGAAATATTTTGGTTGTGATAAATATTAGTGAAATCTTAAAAGGGATATGAAGAAGAAACTGCGGGAAGTTAGTGAGTCGGGGATCTATCAAAATAAGTCTGTAGTAAAAGTAGGGATCGTCCTCATCTCTGTTTTTATTGGAGGACTTTCTATATTCACTACCAATATTATCGTCAATGAGCTGAAAGAGCGAGAACAACGCATGATTTCGCTTTACGCCAATACGCTTGAGTATATCACCAACAATGAAAATTCTGAAAACCTAATTTTTATCTTCGATGAGATTGTTGTTCGTAATAATAGCATTCCTGTAATTGTCACCAATGCCTTTGGTAAGCCTGATTTAGAGACACATAGAAACATTACTTTTCCTAAAAATGCCACTGATGCTGATAAAGAACAAGTGCTTTTAAAAGAATTGGAGGTGATGCGGGCAGAGCATCCCCCTATAGAAATAGTGCTCGAAGATGAGGAAGGTAATCCTACAGATTATAGCTATGTATACTACCGAAATTCGGACTTACTCTATAGGCTTACTTACTACCCTTATGTGCAGCTTTCGATTATCGCTGTATTTGGTTTTTTAGTTTATGTAGCTTTTAGCTATAGCAAGGCGGCGGAGCAAAATCGGGTATGGGCTGGCTTAGCAAAGGAAACAGCGCATCAGTTGGGTACGCCGCTCTCATCGCTCATTGCTTGGACTGAATATCTAGGTACAATACCTGAAGTGAAAAGTAAAGGGATACTCGAAGAACTTCAAAAAGACATTCATCGCTTAAATATGATTACCGAGCGCTTTTCAAATATTGGCTCTGTGCCGGTGCTAGTAGATGAAAACTTAAAAGAGGTAGTGGTGGGCTTAGTAACTTATCTGAAGCCACGTATATCCTCTCGAGTATCAATCAGTACCTCTCAGCTCAATGAGCAAATCACTGCCAAGATCAATAAACCGCTCTTCGAATGGGTGATTGAAAATATTTGTAAAAATGCTATCGATGCCATGGAAAATGGCACGGGTACTATTCAGATTCAAGCAATGATTGTAAAAGGCGGTAAAGTAGCGCTCGATATTACCGATACTGGTAAGGGTATGACGAAGAAGCAAGCCGCTCAAATCTTTAATCCTGGCTTTACCACCAAAAAGCGAGGATGGGGGCTGGGGCTTACGCTTACAAAAAGAATTGTAGAAAACTATCACGACGGAAAAATCTTCGTGAAAGCCACAGAAATTAACAAAGGAACAACTTTCAGGATCATTTTAAATAGATGATGGTTGTGGTGTAAATCAATTAGCTTAGTAATTGCAAAATCATACAAAATATTGTTGTCCTTAAAAATATAGGATTTGGTCAGAATATGCTGATAGGACATGAAAATTTTGCTTCACATCATTCGTTTTCTATGCAATTTGATTGAGAATGATGTATCAACGCAGCTGATTTTCTTGTTTTTCAAACGCCATAATGTAATGTAGTTTTCTTTGTTTTTTATGTCAATTAGCAGAATTATCATTGGTTTATGTTGTATGTCTTTTTTTGCTCTCACACTTAAGAAAGTAGTCTATATCTTGTGATAGATACATTTTTTACTAGGTGGACGCATCGCATTAAGAATTTAAAAAATGAAAATCAGTTTTTCATTGACGTACTTATGATGTAACAAGAAATTAGATAAGATGTAGTATTGAAGTAGTAGTAAAACATAGATTTCATTGGATTTTACCGATAATTGAGACATGGCCGCAATCGTTTGTGGTCTTCCAACTAAAATTCAAACATATATGAAATCTTTACTATTAGGTATAATCCTATTATTTTTCTCATCATTACTCTATGCGCAAGTTGACATAGACTTTGAAGAGAATGGCTCGGGTGCAGACTTTACTTGGGCCGTCTTTGAAAATGCTGATAACCCGCCGCTCGAAATCATTGACAATCCCTTTGCTTCAGGTATCAATACTTCTTCAAAAGTAGCCATGTTCACTGCACGAGAAGAAGGAGCGCCCTTTGCAGGTGTAGAATCTGCAAACGGGGATATCGGCCCATTCACCCTTTCAAGTAGCAACAGCAGAATTTCAATCATGGTCTACAAAACGGTGATTAGTGATGTCGGACTTAAATTCGCTATTAGTAATACTGGTGCGCAGGAGGAAATCAAGGTTGCCAACACTCAAATCAATGAATGGGAAAGATTGGAGTTTGACTTTTCGCCTTATATCGGTCTTGTAGAGGCAATTGACATCACCCAAATAATCATTTTTCCTGATTTTCAAGATCGCGATCAAGAGAACATTGTTTATTTTGACAACATCACCTTCGAAGGACAGGAGATGCCGATTTCAGCCGCACCAATGCCTGAAGTGCCCGCCTCTGATGTACTCTCCATATTGAGTGATGCCTATGATGATGTAGCAGGTACCAATTTCAATCCCAATTGGGGACAAAATACTATCGTGAGCTTTGTGGATATTGAAGGAAGCAATACCATGAAGTATGAGAACCTCAACTATCAAGGGATAGAATTAGCAAGTGCTATTGATGTATCTGACTTCAACCTTTTACACATTGACTTTTGGACTGCAGATGCAACTGACCTTAGTCTATTTTTAATCAGCCCTGGCCCTCAAGAAACTGGCTTTTCATTGGACATTGTCAATAGTGAATGGGTCAGTGTAGACATTGATTTATCGGTTTATGATGAGGTAGTGGACTTAGAAGATGTTATTCAAATGAAATTTGAAGGCAATGGAACTGTGTTCATTGATAATCTTTACTTCCATAGTACTAATGCGTCAAACAATTTGAATGCACCTATTGATTTTGAGGCCAATGGATTTGGAGCTGATTTTGATTGGAATGTGTTCGAAAATGCCGACAATCCCGATTTAGAGATTGTGGCCAACCCTGACCCTTCAGGTATCAATACCTCTTCTACGGTCGCAAAGTTTACTGCCAGAGCCGAAGGTGCTCCTTTTGCTGGAGTAGAGTCTGCCAATGGAGATATTGGTTTATTTTCACTCAACGAGCAAAATAGCATCGTAAAAATAATGGTTTATAAAACTGAAATTAGTGATGTAGGCTTAAAGTTCGCCATCAATGATGGGGGTGCTCAACCCGAAATATTAGTTTCCAATACGGTGATCAACGAGTGGGAAGAGTTGACCTTTGACTTCTCGGGCAATATCGGTCTGTTTGAAGCGATAGACATTGACCAGATTATCGTATTTCCCGATTATCGAGATAGGGATGAGGAGAAAATCGTCTATTTCGACAATATTACTTTTTCCGCGGTATCCAACAATGGTGAAACGGCCAGCCTGCCAAGTTTGCCCTTAGACTTTGAGAGTGCAGATCTAGAATATGCTTTCGTAAACTTTGAAGGAGGCGTAACTGAGGTGATCAGCAATCCATTTGTTGAGGGTATCAATACGAGTGATAATGTAGCACGTATGGTAAAAAATGAAGGAGCTATATTTGCGGGTAGCTTGTTAGAGTTAAATGAGCCGATTGATTTTTCTGAAAGCAAGACCTTTTCAGTGAAGGTTTACTCTCCACGCGCCGATGCTAAATTACTATTAAAAGTAGAAAATGCAGATAATCCTGCCATTAATTTTGAGGTGGAGGCAAGTGCTACCATCGCCAATGAATGGGAAGAAATCACTTTTGATTATAGTGATATTAATACTGCAGAAGAATATTCTAAATTGGTTTTTATCTTTGATCTAGGCACGGTAGGCGATGGCTCAGAAAACTTCACTTATTATTTTGATGATGTGCTTTTGGTGGGGGATGAGGACGCAACCGGACCTGAATCGCAAACCATTACCTTCGATCCTATTGCAGACATAATTGAAGGAAGCGAGGACTTCACCGTTTCTGCCACGGCGACTTCCGATCTAGCGGTGAGTTTTACTACTACATCTGAAAATATACAGATTGATGGTGCTAGTGTAAGCTTGATTTCCGCGGGTAGAGCGAGCGTAGTTGCATCCCAAGAAGGAAATGAAGACTTTTCAGCGGCTGAGTCTGTTACACAATCTTTCTGCGTAGTACCGATGCAGCCAACCATAAGCACTGAAAATAATGAAGACGGAAGTACTGTCTTGGTTTCAAGTGCAGCTGAGGGTAACCAATGGTATTTAGATGGAGCGCTCATAGAAGGAGCTACCAACAATCGATTGACAACAGAAGCCTCAGGAAGCTATACAACACAAGTTACGGTAGACGACTGTGTGAGTGAAATGTCAGAGGCCTTCGTGAGTGTTGTCACCTCAACCAATGAGGGTATTCTATCGAAGTTAACTGTGTATCCAAACCCTACCAATGGCATGGTTCATTTGAAAGCAAGTGCAGCCGAAATAACCACTTTGCAGCTCTATGATATGAGTGGTAGTGCGCAGGTAACTCAGCTCAAGCAGCAGGCTGCGCAAGCGTCAATTGATATATCTCATTTGCCTTTTGGCGTGTATATCCTAAAAGTAGCATTAGGTGATGAGGTTCATCAAATAAGAGTCATAAAAAATTAAATTGCTCAATACTTTAAAGGAATATTAGTAAAAGCGCTTCAAAAGTAATTTTGGAGTGCTTTTCTATTTTATTTTTCCTGACTAACGTTTTGTTAAGAAATGAAAACCAATTACTTAGAAAGTGTGTTTTTCACCTAATTCCTCCCTCTTGCATCATCCTCAGTAGGGAACATCAAACTTTTTAAATAAGCGGTAATTCAGGACAAAAGCAAAATTCTCTATTTTATTTTGATTTAGTGTCCTCTTTTTGGGCGATCTAATGTTGTATTTTTATTTTGATTGATGTTTAAACCTTTTGAGAGTAGCTAGGTTGGGATGTGGTATTAAATCGACTTTCATGTTAGCACACGAACCTATTTACAAGCAGCCCATGCCACCAGGCTTTGAAAAGCATGTGTACCACCGATTCTTTCAATCCAAATATGATGCAGGAAAAGTTTGGGATTGGCTCATGGACAGCCGCACTTTTACTGACACTCAATTTCCACCCTTCCGTGTTGAATTTATAGAGGAAAACTTGTCGACGGGCTTCAAAGAGGGGGTGTTTACTACTCATCATGGCCCACTGATGAATTTACCCGGTCAGGTGACTCGTATTGTCGACCCTCATTATCGTGACTTACAATATCTGTATGGGAGCTATGCCATCAGCATTCGATGGATAAGGCCTGTGAGGCTACAGTTTTGGGTACATCCAGAAGAGGAGGGTTGCCAAGTAGAAGTGGCCTTAGATAGTTTTGTTAAGAAAGGATGGTCAGGAATATGGAACAGCTTACAAAAAATCTTTTGGTCTCGTTTTGAGGCATGGATGAATCGCTCCGTAAAAAAGCATAAAAAGGCATAAATCTATGGAGGATATCTACACCCTCTTTCACATAATCAACTTTGGTTTGTTTGTTCTCAGCCTTGTTGTTCAAGTAGCAATTTATCCTAGCTTTGCTTATTACAACTCAGAAGATTTGGCAAGGTGGCATCCCAGATATACGTCTGGCATCAGCTCAATTGTAGCACCACTCATGCTCGCTCAGCTAGGTTTGGGAGCATCTCTATTAGTTTGTTGTTTCCATTGGGTATACCCATTGATTTTCGCTCTTATCATAGCTACATGGTGGATAACTTTCAAGCATGCAATACCCGCTCATGGTGAAATTAGAAAGGGGAATGATATAAAAAGTAATGTAAATGATTTGATCAGGCTAAATGCTTATCGCACTATCCTGTGGCTACTTATTTTTACTGTCGTGATTGTGTTCGATTTATTGAAAAAGTAGGTTACCTATTGATCCTTTAGAATGAACTTGCTAGGTCACGATCAATATGCTTATAAATTACTTATGATATTGGCTCTCATGATAACAGAAAGATATATTAAGCGAACCATTTCTAACTTGTCTTAATCTCATACCGCAATAATCTAAAGATGGAGTCCAACGAGAAATGTCGGGCTCCATCTTTTAAGTTTACAACAAGTATCAGTTAAACTCTGGGTAAGCGCTCATTTTATGTTCGCTGATATCTAATCCTTCTATTTCTTCTTCTTCTGTTACTCGAATGCCGATGGTTTTTTTGATGACAAAGAAAAGGGCTCCAGAACCTATAACACAAAATACACCTACCACACCTATTCCGATCAGTTGACTAACCAATTGATTCCATCCAGCTTCATTACCAAATATTCCTACGGCAAGAGTACCCCATATTCCGCAGACTAAATGCACCGATATAGCGCCTACTGGGTCATCGATTTTTATCATGTCAAAAAATACTACTGCAAAAACTACGATTATACCTCCAATTAAGCCAATGATAAAGGCATCAATAAGTCCCATTGCATCAGCCCCTGCGGTGATGCTCACGAGTCCAGCCAAAATACCATTGAGCACCATGGTGAGGTCATTGGTTTTAAACTTGATATAAGAGGCGAAAAAGGCTCCGAATGCACCTGCTGCACCAGCAATAGCCGTAGTTACAAAAACGAGAGATACCTCACCAGGATTAGCACTTAAAACCGAGCCTCCATTAAATCCAAACCAGCCAAACCATAGCAAAAATACGCCTATTGCAGCCAAAGGAAGGCTATGGCCAGGAATAGGAATTATTTTTCCATTTGGATACTTGCCGATACGTGGCCCCAGCATCCAGGCGCCAACAAGAGCAGCCCATCCTCCTGTGCTATGGACTAATGTACTTCCTGCAAAGTCATAAAATGGGGTGCTTAAGGTATCTAAAAAACCACCGCCCCAGCTCCACATTCCTACCATTGGGTAAAATATGCCTACATATAAAAATGAAAACACAATAAATGCTATGAGCTTCATTCGCTCAGCAACTGCACCTGATACGATAGTAGCTGCCGTAGCGGCAAATACTGCCTGAAAAATGAAATCAGTGTACAGCGTATATCCCTCATCGTAGGCAGGTGTATTCCATCCCTCACTTAAGGAAATCCCAAACCCTGCAAACCCAAAAAAGGCTCCTTCAAATGCCTCTCCAGGATACATCAAGTTAAAGCCACATAATGCATAAGTTAGGATACCTATACTTATAATAAGCGTGTTTTTGAAAAGGATATTAACACTGTTTTTTGACCTTGTTAGGCCGATTTCAAGATTAGCAAATCCAAGGTGCATGATAAACACCAAAAGCGTAGCAATCATGATCCACAGATTGTGAACCGTAAAGATGGGTGTAACTTCTTCCATATTTATTTTTTTTTTAACTGAATGCTTTGGTACTAGGATCGTTTCTTGATCTTTCAACCTTTGCTTATATTCAGTGATTGTTGAAAATTAATTCGGTTAGTTTTCAATAGTCTTTATGTTAAAGATTATTGTCTTTAAGATTTTTCTTAAAGAATGGATTGCTGCTTGTTGTTGGTGGGATGAGGTCAATACCTCTATTTGATTGGTAGTATAGGCTAAAGCGCATCGTTATCACGATCTTCGTTTCTTATGCGATAAGCACTGATTAAATCAGAAACGAAGATCTTTCCGTCGCCAACCTCTCCAGTTTTTGAGTTTTCTTTAATGGCTGTAAGAATTTCTTCTAACTCGTCGTCCTTACAAACAATCTCGATCTTGGTGCGGGGAATAAAGCCAACGTCAAAGGTAGTGCCCCTGTAAGACTGTGATTTAATCGTTTCTTTTCCAAATCCTCGAACCTCCATTGTAGTCATAAACTTACACGATGTTTTCGATAGGGCTTTATTAACCTGTTCAAATTTTCCTGTGCGGATGATTGCTTCGATTTTCTTCATACAATTGCGTTTTAGGTTATTGTCTATCTTGGTTTATAAAGGTATAGCTTGCTTAATTCAAAATTTAAAATGGCATTTATGTGTTTTTTATTTGTTTATATTTTATTTACTCTGTAGGTGTATTTTTTAGCCTTGCTTTTTCAAATATATAAATAATAAAACACGTTTGCCTATTTTTTTACCTTATATTGATAAAAAAACGCAAAAAATTGTTTTTTGGGTTAATAAAAAAGATTTCTCTCGTTAAAAAAATAAAAATTGAAATGTCTTTTTAAAGTGTAAAGTTTGTTTTTAGATTTTCCCCATCGATGAACTGAGCTAGGCACTAATTCATATTTGCCTAAGCTGTAATTAGCAAATAGACTTCATGATTAAAGCGAGAAGCAGCGGCTTGCATTACTTTTCAGTATTTAAACCCGGAATATGCATTAGAATTTCTATTCCGAGCTAAAAATACTTCAAAAT
>JAFIEW010000208.1 GCA_020832375.1 Cyclobacteriaceae bacterium | reverse complement strand
AAACAAAAGGCGGAAGCAGTCATATCTATGACTTCCATGCCCGCCAATATGCCCCAGCATTAGGAAGGTTTTGGAGTGTGGATCCAATGGCAGACCTTGCACCAGGTTGGACACCGTACCGTGCCTTCTTTAATAATCCAATTTACTACATAGACCCAACGGGACTTTATGAGAGTACCCATACTGATGAAGATGGAAATGTGATTGCTGTTTATGATGATGGAGATAATGGAGTATACAGGCATAGCGGCAAGGGAACAGAAGCAGAGAAATCAGTAAAATCGAATTATAACAAGAACAATACAAATGCAGGTGGTAAAAAAATGGGAGAGTCTTTACACTCCTTAAGTTTTGCTGACCAAAATTTATATAATAAAACGGGCAAGGTTATAAAGGCTGATATAAAAATTGATTTTGACTCTTCTGAATTAACAGATAAGGTTCAAGGAATAATTGATGTAAATCCATCACTGATTGTCTATGCAGGAAAGGCTGGGACAAATGGGGACTGGGATTTAAAAAGTAACACTTCAAATGGTTCTTTACTATATGGAAAATATGCATCTCCACGAGATGCAGGAAATTTTGCTGCTGGCTCAGTAGCTCAAATGTCAGGTTTAGAACCTATTGCTCAATTTGGTTATGGTGCTTATAATATGACTGGTAACAGCAAACCTTTAACAGGTTTAGTCACTGGTGCTGTTGGACTAACCACTTTGATTAATCCACCTTTGGGTTTAGGTGCTGTTTATCTAATCGGGAAGTATGGTGAGGATAAACTAACTCAAAGATCAATTGATTCAGGGAAACAATTTATAAAAAGAAAGTAAGATGGTTAGAAGGACGATTGTTATAATTTTATCAGTTATTGGCTTTGCTTCTTGTGATTCTAGGGTTGAAATCGTCTACAGCTACAAAGACATTGTTATTAAAAGAGTCGATAAGAATGGAAAAACTATTTTTTATTATAGTGAAATTAGAAAAGATAGCCCTAGAATTTGGGTAGAATATTCAGGGATTAATGACGGCTTTTCTGGTTATTTGAAATTTGATGATAGTGGTAAAGTTAGTATTCTTTCGGGAGATGGTTATTTCCAGACAGTCAACGATGACACAACAAAATTTGAATATAGAAGAATAGCAGCATATCAACGCCCCGAATTAACGGATAATGTTTACTTTATTCAAGATGCTATCAGATATGAACAAGAAAAAAATAAAGGATATGTAACTAAAGTAAATGTTGTTTATCCAAAAAAATACTAAATAAAGACCCGGCAAGTCCGGGTTTTTAACTCTTAAAGAGCGGCCACATTTTTATGAAAGAAGTCTTTGAACTTCTTTTTGGTCAGAAAAGTATCAATCATCTTGAAAACCATATTTTTTTCTTCGGGTTCGAGTTCAGCAATCAGTTTTACCTGTTCCATCAGGCTTTTATCTTCAATGGTCACTCCATCGGGGATATTGCCATCAAAGTTGATCAGCTCGTCAATGGTCATCCCAAAGCCTAATAGCATCGAATGGTGCATTGGCGGT
>JAFIEW010000116.1 GCA_020832375.1 Cyclobacteriaceae bacterium | reverse complement strand
ATAGGTACCCTCTACGATCAAAATTTGCGAGTTTTTAAAAAACATTTTCTCTTCAGTGATTTTATTTTCTTGGATGTATACAGTTGGTTTTTGAATACTGTCGCTTCCTTCAAGAAAGTCGTCAATGTGAGATTGCATTTTATCAAGATCTACCTCCATGGGTCCTACAAGAGACAAGTCGTTTTTTCTTGCATTATGATTCGTTTTAGGTGGAAGAAAAAAATAGTCGTCTTGATGCAAGATTGAGGCTAGAATTCTTCTTTTTGCAAACTCCTCTTTTAAGCAAAGTGCTGTAATTGATTTGCCACTTCCAGATTCTCCAGCTACGGCAATGACCACTCGCTGTTGATTTATATAATTCATGAGCACATCAGCTAAAACTGAAGCCGTCTCAAAATATTCTTTTTGAATGATAAACTTCTCCCCGTTCATGATATCAATTTACTGAAGCTTGTGGTTTTAAACTGATTTTCACTATCCATGAGCAACCATCCACAAGCAGAATAACATAATGATTTTACACCCATTGGCTTTCCATTTTGAGTGTTGTAATACTCAAAAAAAGAGCTTTCATTATTTTCTGTCTCAAGTTTATCCTTGTAAATATTTCTAATAAATCTTGCGGTTTCCTTATCACCGTTCACCGAAAACGCTAGGGATAAAAAACCACACCAAATTAACCAAGAGCCACCATTATGAAAGTGATAGGGGTGATTTTTAAAACTATAATTGAAGTTATTTTCCAAAAGTATCCACTCTTTATCTTGAGGATAAATGACAGGATGAAATACAGGAATAAGACCTTCAAAGTATTGTGAAGAAAGAGACCTAATAAAAATAGATGTGCTCAACATTTTCTTATCAAAACCTAGTAATAATGCTAAGGCATTGGCAGCCATATCCCACCGTGTATCGTAACCAATAGGGCTTATTGAAGAAAATAAGTGTTGCGGATCGTGATGAACTTTTTGATAACTTGGTGCATGATATAGCATGGGGTTCATGGGGTCTGTACCGAAGGAAAAATTGAGCGTTATCTTATCTTTTACACGTAGCATTTTTTCTTTTAAGTCATGTGAGGAGAAAATGTTATTAAACAAAAATAAACTCCAGTATCTAAGCACATTATCATAAAGTGTAAAGCCTTGTGTTATGTACTCATCAGCCCAATTTCCGCCAATTGGTGTATAAATGAGATCGTTGGCGTTCATTTCCCAAACTTCTAAAACATCCATTGCACTGTACAATGCCTCTTTAAGTTTTTTATCCTCATTTAAATCAATTCTATGTTCAAGAACTAGAATTTGAAGTCCAATAGTCCACCATAAGGTGGCATCTACTCTACCCGCTGTAGACCCATAACTCACCTTCAATTGAGGACTGACTTGTACATTTGAAGGTATAATACCGGAGCGATGCTGGTAATTGCCAAGTGTTCTAACGGTTTGTTCGAATGCCTTAATAATGATCTCATCTTGATAGATAAGACCCGTAATTCCACTAATAATGCCATCTCTCGCCCAAACCCTCCCGTAATTATCGGCAGAAGAGTTCGCAGCTAAGATACCATTAGGAGTGGATGCTTCCTGCAAAATCTTTAAAGCCTTTTTTGAAAGTACGCTTTGCATATAAATGGATTGAAATGAAAGAATTGGAAGATAAATCTACCAATTCTTTCAATACTGGGTTTTCTTAAAATCTATATATAAGTGTAGTACCT
This sequence comes from Cyclobacteriaceae bacterium, assembly GCA_020832375.1. GTDB lineage: Bacteria > Bacteroidota > Bacteroidia > Cytophagales > Cyclobacteriaceae > JAFIEW01. Next base: position 10,705 of record JAFIEW010000116.1, on the reverse strand, counting down.
ATAGTGCGTCCTGTAATCGGTCTTGCTCTAACAAAATTTATTGAATTTTCCATAATGGAAGCTTCTTCTGCCTCGGTAAGACCTAGTGCATTGAAAATGTTATTACCATTGATTGCAACAGATAATGACTCGTTGATCTGATAACGGAGGAAGCCATTTACAAAAAGATAACCAGGCATCCAAAGTTCATTGGTATCTTGGGTGTAAGATCCTGTTTGACCAATAATGGTCGAACCCAATGAAAGAGACTTTGAAAATTGATAGGTTGGAGTTAAGAAATACATAAATGCAGGCTGTCTCCTTGGCATATTGCCATCATCATCACCCGAAACAATCGTCGCATTAGTATAGGTAACACCACCTCTTAGGTCGAAATTATTAAAATTAAGTGCGCCTTCTAATTCTAAACCAAATGCTCTATAATTATTATCAATGATCTCAAGAGTAGTTAGCTCAAATCCTCCTTCTTCGGTAGTTTCAGCATAAAAAGCTGTCAAAAAGATAGCGGCATTAGAGAAGTTTCTCTTCCACCCAATCTCTGCCTGGTCAATAATGTCGATTGCATTTAGATCTACCCCACCACTATAAGGCAGGCCTTGAAATAGTATCCTATCCGCTTTGGCAGAAACACCATTACTATATCTGGCAAAAATTGCCTGATCCTCATCAATTTTATAGTTAATACCAGCAGAATAAGAAAGGTGATTGTAGGTATAGTCAACAGGTGTACGGTTTTCATTGTCTATAAAAAACACATCTTGCTCGTATGGTGCTATGGCTCCATCATTGTTCATATCAAATGTACGTGAAGAGCCACCTGCAAATGAACCATTGACCATTCCCATTTCATATCGTAAAGATCCATCAAAGAACCATTTATTGTCTAGTACATAGGAGGCAGCAAAGTAAGGTGCTGAAGTAGTATGTTGAGTGTCATAGTTTCTGTGCAAATTGCCCCAAAATGGTGTTCCATAAGCATAAAGACCATTTGTACTAAAGGCAGTTCCATCCTGAGAAAAAACATTTACAGGACGTGCATCTACACCATTCACATCAAAAAGATAAGAGTTCCAGACCCAACTCATTGAAATATTTTGAACGGATCGGTAGTAACCGAAGGTAAGATCCAAATCATTAAGGTTTTTATTAAGCTTAAAGTCATTAGCAAATAAATTAAAATCATTAAGGTCAGCATCAAAAAGATGGAGTCTCATTAATAAGTTATTCCCAGCATGTCCATTACCAAAAGCTGATCCATCGGCATAAGCAAGGCTAGCACCAGGTCCAGCAATAGACTCAGCGATGCCCTGGGCATTACCCACTTCAGCAGGAAATGGTGATACAAACTGACCTGAATTATATGCCATCCTAGTTCTACTTTCCAAACTCCAACCATCGCCTAGTTCTGTAACATATTCTGCACCAATAGCATTTGATATTGGATTCATTCCAGTCATCACATTGCTTCTTCTAAGATCACCAGCACCGCCAGTGCTCAGGTTACTAGTAAAGAAAGGAGAATGCATGGTACCTCTCAATGCATCAAATCCAGGAATACTGCTCCAAGATGGATTACTATTTGTACCGCTAACTTGCATAGGAAGCGGCAAGAATGCTGGAGTGCGGTCATTTAGGTATTTATAATAAACTCTTGCATATCCTTTTTTAAAATTTTTGGTAAGATTAGCTTTAATTTGTCCACCTTGCTGAGCATTAAACCCGGCATCCCTAGGCCCAACACCTTGACGATAAAATCCACCTACATGAAAACTCATGGTCTCATTGATAGGTGCGCCATATTCAAAGTCTGTTCTAAGATTATCAAAATTCAAACCGATATTCGTTACTACTGACCCACCTTCCTTAGCACCTGTTTTACTAATGAAGTTGATAATACCAGCAGGCGAATTGGAAGCCATTGTAGAAGCAGATCCACCCCTTATCGCCTCTATACGATCGATAGTTTGATCTGCACGAAGGAAAATATCAGCTGTACCAAATGAAATATCACCAAACTGAAGTAATGGTAAACCATCCTCTTGCAGCTGTAAATATTTAGATCCGCCCGAGGAAATAGGTACTCCTCGAACGGTAATATTGGTATTACCTTCACCGGCAGAAGCTTCAGCTCTAACCCCTGGAATCGTCCTGAAAAGCTCTGCTGTATTGGCAGGAGCTTGGTCTATTATGGCCTGACTCTTAATTGTTGTAATAGAAACTGAACTTTCTAATTTCGAAATAGGATTAGAAACCCCAGTTACTACAACCTCATTTAAATTTAGTGCATCATCTTTTAGTACCACCTCAAGCTTAGTATCTTCGCCACTCACTAAATTTACTTTTACATTTTGAGGAACATGACCAACCTGCGTAAACCTTAAGGTATATTCACCTTCCGAAAGATTACTCAGCGAGAATTCACCATCTGTATCCGTGACCGTGCCCTCTTTTGTTTCTACTACTAAAACAGAAGTAAAAGGCAGTGGACTACCTGTTTTATCCTTAACAACACCACTAATGGTTTGCTGTGCCTGAAGTACAAATCTTGATCCCACTAATATCAGAATCAAGGAAAACTTGATCAATTGTAGATGTTTTTTCATTGTAATGTTTGTTAGTTTTTACCAAAGTAGAAGCAATTTTTAAAATCTCCAATAAGCGACAGCGCTTCAAATAGGCCGCAATCTATTTCGAAACCGATTGCATGTGGATAAAAACTACAAAATGTTGAAAACTTTTTCATTGATAATATATCTTGAAATAATATTCCGTACTTAAAACACTAAATATTATATTATCTTGCAACCAATTAAATCAGCAACTACTGTACTCGAAAAATAGGTTTGAATTTCGATTGATCATTTTAGTATATCAAGACACATAATTCTACTATCAAGCACTATTTCAACATGAAGAAATCAACTATCAAAGACATTTCGATTTTAGCACAAGTGAATCCTAGTACAGTATCAAGAGCGCTAAATAATCACCCCGATATAAGCAATGACTTAAAAAATAAAATCAAAAAAATAGCGGAAGATTTAAACTATGTCCCAAATAAATTGGCGGCTAATTTTAGAAGTAATTCTACCAAAACAATTGCTCTTATTATTCCTGAATTCACAATGTTCTTTTTCCCTTCTGTGATAAAAGGCATTAATAAAGTGGTGACGAAAATGAACTATCAACTAATGGTGTTTCATTCTAACGATGAATCTGATATTGAATCCAATCACATAAAAGCATGCATTGACAATAGAGTTAGTGGTATCATCATTTCCTTAAGTAGTACCTCCAAGGATCTTAACCATATAGACAAAGCCATAAGATTTGGAATCCCAGTGATTTTCTTTGATAAGGCCCCGTCAATGAATGGATATAATACAGTCAAAATTAACGATATCAATGCCGCTTATAAAGCAATAAAATTTTTAAAAGAAGCTCAAATCACAAGAATTGCTGGTATCTTCGGACATCCCAATATTAGCATAACTAAAGACAGAATTACCGGATTTCATAAAGCGGTTTTGGAATACAAAATGGAAGCAATAGGTATTTGCCATCCCACATCTTGGCAGAATATATATGACCTTACCACCGATTATCTAAAACAGGGAGTAGAGGGAATATTTTGTATGAGCGACGAAATTTTATCCGCGGTAACGCCAGCAGTTGCCAAATACAAGGAAAAAAATGCTACAAACGTAAAAATAATTTGCATCTCTGACGGACAACTACCCTATTTCTATAATGAAGAAGTCAACTTCATCCATCATGATGGCGAATGGGTTGGAATAAGAGCTGCAGAGATGCTTTTCGAACGGTTACAAGATGAAAATTCTAGGAGTACTAAAATGCATATTATTGAAACACCTCTTAAAACAAATCAACAATCATCCTGAAAGAAATTAGCCGCTTGTAATGCTTGCGATGATGTTAAACTTGTTTCACCGTTTGTCCCTCTAAGCTTTTCCCCCTCGTGAATTCCGTGAGAAAACCGACACCATAAGCTGTCAACTGTATGCCAGCCGCCACAATACTCATAAAGCCTAAAATTAAAGAGCTCATTGTGACAGTTGCATGGATAAATATGCAAATAAAATATAGCAGGTAGGCAGATAGATGAAACCATCCTAATGTAGATTGTATAGCGAAGCTCAATGGTAAAAATAAAAACCCAATAAAAAATAGCATAGGAAAAAGGTGAACTAGCTTAAGTTGATCGGGGAAAAACCTCCAAATATTCACTCTCGCCCTCCCAAAAAAGTGAAGCTGTCTATAAAACTGAGAAAAATCTGTCCTCCGTTTATGATATACATAAGCGTCGGTGATCAAACCAATGCTAAAACCTTTTGAGGCAATGCGAATGCTAAACTCTATGTCTTCCCCCATTCTAGTAATCCGATATCCTTTAGTTGCTTCGAAGACTTCCCTACTAATCCCCATATTAAAACTCCTCGGATGAAAAGCACCAATATGATTCTTATTCCCTCTTATTCCGCCAGTGGTGAGCGGTGAAGTCATAGTATAAGATATAACCTTTTGAACGGCGGTAAAGGAATAGTGAGCGCAATCGGGGCCACCAAAAGCATCGAGAGGATTTTCCTTTAAATAGTTAGATACTACTTGGAGATATTGTTTAGGAATTAAACAATCGGAATCAAAAACTATAAAATAATCACCTCTAGCCCTCTGAAAACCAAAGTTTCGAGCAAATCCTTGTCCTTCGTTTACCTTTTGAAAATAACGAAGCTCAAGTTTTTGTCTAAATTGATCTACTACAGCTTTACTATCGTTGGTAGACCCGTCTTCCACTATGATTACCTCAAATTTAGTATATTCCTGATCAGTCAATCCCTCTAGCAGTTCTTTTACCTCATCTGGACGATTGTAAACAGGAATTATGATAGAATAAAATAAGTCGGAGTGAGCCACGCTTAATTTTTTGATTGGGATGATGGTGCAATTCGTAAACTTTCAGAAATATTATAATCACTTTTTCTAGCATCTGTCTGCGTAATCATTTCTGCAAGAAAGCCCGCTAAAAAAAGTTGTATGCCGGCAACTACAGCAACTAATGCTAGAAAAAACAAAGGCTGATCAACAATATCACGAGCTGGCAGATGATTATATAAGTGATATAGTTTCCTCCATATCAAATAAATGGTGATAGCGGTACCAGAAATGAAAGATAGTGTACCCAAAGATCCGAATAAGTGCATTGGGCGCTTTCTAAACTTGGTCACGAAAGTTACCGATAGCAAATCTAGGAACCCAAATATAAATCTTTCTAAGCCGAACTTGGTGCTACCGTATTTTCTTGCTCTATGTTCTACTACCTTTTCACCAATCTTCTTGAACCCTTGGTTTTTAACAATCACTGGTATGTAGCGATGCATTTCCCCATAGAGTGTGAGGCTTTTGATCACATTATGTCGATAAGCCTTCAATCCACAATTAAAATCATGAAGCCTAATACCAGATATCTTTGAAGTCACATAATTGAAAAACTTTGAAGGTATGGTTTTACTAATAGGGTCGTACCGCTTTTTCTTCCAGCCAGATACCATATCATAGCCGTCACTAATAATCATTTGGTAAAGTGCAGGTATTTCATCTGGACTATCCTGTAGATCAGCATCCATGGTAATCACTACATCGCCCTGAGCATATCTAAATCCAACATCTAAGGCTGCGGACTTCCCATAGTTTCTATTAAAACGGACACCTCTCAAAGACTCATAATCCGACATTAGCTCTGTGATTACTTTCCAAGAGTTATCTGTTGAGCCATCGTCTACTAGAATCAATTCGTACAAATATGATTCTTTAGAACAAACTTTATCAATCCATGACACCAACTCTGGAAGAGATTCTTCTTCATCTAAAAGAGGAACAACTATACTTAAATTGATTCTATTGAGAGGTTTGTCCATTTATAGTTATATCGTCTTCTTCGTGATAATGCTAATTAAAAGTGAGACCACTAAGCCCATAAAAAGAGTTCCTATTAAAGCGGCACCAAAAAACAGAAAAGGATTTCCTTGAAGGGTCTCGGTAAATCCCAAGGCTACTTCTATTACCTCATCGTCTACTCCCTGTTCTTCCATCATGATTCGCTGATGCTCAATAAGTTGAGCAATATATTCAGTATTGATTAGCGTAATATAAATTAAAGAAAAAATAGCCGATATAGACCCTGCAATTAATGTAAGTCTCATCCCTATACCAAAGCCTCTACCATAATTCATCTCCTCTTGATGCTCTTTATATTCTTTGTGGCAAAAGAATATACCAACAGCCAAGTACAAATACTGCAAATAATTAAGAGCAGTATTTGAGGTCTCACCCATCATATCAACAATCAAAAAATGAAAAATTAAAGCAACACCAACATAAAGCCCGTATTTTAAAGCTACCGACCAAGGATCTATATTATTTTCCATAGACATTAAAGGTTAATGATTAAAGTTATTTTTAACCGGCTACATCAGATTTTTTCACAAATCGATTTGTGCGTCTAAAGATAACAGAAAAAACAATGGCAAAGAATAGTGCTATTCCTATCTGCCGCCAAAAAAAGTCCATTGTTAGTTGCCAAGGAGTGATCTCCTTTATGCTCTCTTTCATATACTCATAAGTTTCTACACCAAACTCCTCGACTACATTTTCGCGCTTTTCAACGAGCATATCAATACGAGTATTAACATAGACATCAATTAGCGAAGGATAAATTACTGACAGCAAGGCATAAGTATAAATTCCAATTAACACACTGACTATAAAGTAAGTGAAAAATGAAACACTCATCCCTTCCCAATAGGCTAAAAGACCTCCATTATAAACTTTCTTAAACTCATGAATTCCAAAAGCCATAAAAATTGGGGTAATAAAATAGAGGATATTTAGCGCCATGGGTTGGTGATAAATATCAATTTCGAAAAAAATTAAAATTAGTGACCCTAAAAGGTAAAGTGCAGATGCAGCAATACCATATTTCACTCCTGTTCGCAAGAGTTTATTTTCAAAATTCATCCTATAGATTGTTAAGTACGTCCTAAACTACTTTATTAAAGATATTCAAATACCTCATTAAAAAGATTGTAAACCTCTCGATCATATTTTTGCTAAATTTTCAAAATCCTTTTATGAGGTTGAAGGAATTAACCTTTCTGTTCAAAGAAAACTGTTTTCATTCGATCTCTTAAACACCCCATAACCTTTCCTTTCATTTCCACTCCCAAAAACGGATTATTAACAGCCTTACTTTTAGCGGTTTGCTTACTTAAACTGCTTATTTCATCTAAGGAAAACAAGGTATAATCGACTTGCTCACCAACCTTAAATTGAGGGTTATCTATCCCCATAAATGACCTTACCCGCGAGCTAAAAACGGGAATTATTTCTAGTAGTTCTTTTTCTGAGAAAGTTAGCCTCAAAGCAGGTAAGAAAGATTCAATTAAAGCTATCCCGTCATCGGCAAGATCAAACTCTAACTGCTTCGATTCTTGATCGTGAGGCTGATGAGAAGCAGTAATAAAATCTATAGTGCCATCTAGTACCCCTTCTTTTAGTGCCCTTTGATCCTCCTCTGTTCTTAATGGTGGACTAAGTTTATAATTGGTATGGATTGATAGTAACTCATCATGTGTCCAAATCAAATTAGGTAAGGCAACATCGCATGTTAGCTTTAGTCCTTCCGCTTTCGCTTTAGCTATCCTTTCAAGAGTTCCCTTAGAAGAAATATGACTGATGTGAAGCTGACCTCCTACATATTTCAATATTTCTATGGCCTGTTGTACTGCAATCTCCTCCGCTATAGCTGGTTCTCCTTTTAAACCTAATTGTGTGCTGATAATTCCCTCATGCATTTGAGAGTCTGCGCTGAGATGAGGATCAGATAGTCTAGCAAGTAGCTTACCATCAAACATTTGCAAATACTGCATGGATTTCAGTAAAAGCTCTGTATTCTGTAAACATTTAAAACCATCAGAATATAACTTTACCCCCGATCTAAAGAGATCATACATTTCGGTCATCTCTTGGCCTTTCGTTGCGCGACTAATAGCACCTATAGGATGTATTTTTGTGATATTAGAGTCATTACCAGCGGTTAAAAAATGAACCTGCGCTTGGTTATCAGTAACAGGAAATAGATTAGGGGCTAATCCTACATGTGTAAACCCACCCGCTAAAGCTGCGGCCCTACCGCTATTAAGATCCTCTTTAAATTCAAAACCTGGCTCTTGAAAATTGACCATTAAATCAGCCCATCCAGCTGAAATGATACATTCAGAAGCATCTACCTCTAAAGCTCCCTCTGCATGAATAGTATCACCAATGGCAAATAATTTCCCGTCTTTTATATGTAGGTCTTGGAACGATAAGTGTAGCATGCTTTCGGGACAAAAGACACGAGCATCCTTAATGAGTATGTTCATTTATTTTGATTTTAAAACCAGTATACAGAGCACTAGTATCTGTCTATTTTCTCCAAAACTTCAAAATTAATATCTCAACTAGTAAAAACAATAAAGCGACTATAAAAGGGTACTTCCACAATGGTAAACCCTGCATCCTTGCTTGAAAACTAGCTGCTGTTTCGCTTGCAGAATTGAACTGCTCGAAAAACACTCGCTCATGACGATCTGCAAGGATTGCCAATTCTTCAAGCTCAATCATTTTTAATTCTGACTCTTTTTTACTGTGATTGATAGCTAAAGAGCCAATTTGTTCATCTTTTAAGTATAACCTAAAAAAACCAGCTGACAAAAACTCAGATTCAGGACGTAAAACTAAATAATCCCTTCCTGGGTATTGTTCAGGTATGACCTCTAGATCATCCTTTCTTAAACGATAAGGTTCTGATCCCGCAGTAGATGTAAAAGAACCAATGGCTACGTTGAAATTACGATCGTCCATTCTATGGTAAAGTTTTTCTTCTAACTGCTTACTCTGAGCCGCTATTCGATACATAATGGGTAAAAATATGGCATGATTAGCAATATCAGTATAATCTCGAAAAAGAGGGCTTGCCATTACATAGATCCCTATGTCATTTTTTGACAAAAAAGGAAGGCCATTGTTGAAACTCAATAAAGCATTCGATCTTCCACCCATCCTAATCACAGGGCGTGCAATCGGCATTTGAAAACGATCATCTTTATTTTCAAACATACCATCAAAAAATGGATTTTGTCGATCTGGTAAAGCTAAGTCGAGCTTTTCTTCCATCGTTTCTTCACTAATCGGCATTCCTACTAAGCCCGAAAATGCCGAAGACGACGAGTTCTCGCTCGATGGAATGAGAAAAAGCGTACCCCCTTCCTGAGCAAACGTACGTAATTTACCTAAAATTCGATCATCAAAACTTTCAATGCCATTAATAATCACAAGGTCTGCCGAAAAAAGTGCTTGGAAATCGACATTATTGTCTTCGAAGGAATTAAAGTCAAATAAATCTTCGTTCCCAAATAAAGCTGAAAATGGGCTTTTTAATCCAGCTAATCGTAATTCATTAATTTTAAATTTGCTATCTCTGACAATAGTAAAGTAAAAATCGTTATCAAATATTATGGGATAATCTTCAAAGCTTATGACACATTCATTAATCGGGTCTTGAAGTGTCTCTAAGTTAACTACTACCTCCCCTTTTGACTGAGCTGGTACATCCAATGCAGTCGTTGCAAATTGAACACCATTAATCGTCAATCGAATACTCAAATCTTTCACATCATCTAAGCCAGTATTTTTTATTACTATTTGAAGCGGGTTGGCATTACCCGGTAAAAGGTATTTATTTTCCAGGAAAACTGTGTCTACAAAAATATTTTGTGCTTGATTGGGAGAAATAGGAAGGAAATGATAATTAATCGAGCTATCAGGTATCCATTCATTCAGGTTCTCAAAAGCATAAGCTTGAAAATCAGAAACAATAAACAGCTCTTTGACTAGATCGCGTCCTACTCTCTCGTCTTTAGCAACTCTATTTTCAATATCTGAAAAGCTCTTTTGAAAGGGTGTATATCGCAATTCAGTCAACATTTCCTCTAACTCTGTACCCGATCGAAATGCAGGAGAACTTTGAAGAAAATCATTATTAATAAGTTTGAAACGAGTGTTTATGGGATAACTCTGGCTAATTTGCAATATTCGATCAATGCCTTCCTCTTTAAGTGTTTTCTCTAGTGAAAACTCATTGGACATGCTAGGGCTATTGTCCAAGTAGAAATAAACTGGCCCTCTATCTTTATCACCCTCAGATGCTGGAAGAAAAGGCTCTGTAAATGCTAACACCAAAAAGAAGATGAATAACAAACGAGATGCTAATACTAAAAAATGCTTAAGCTGAGAACCTGTCTTTGTCTGTTGCTCCAAAAGCTTTAAAAACTTTGTATTAGAGAAAAGTACCGTCTTATGCCTTCTGAAATTAAATAAGTGTACAGCTATAGGAATAAGAAGGGCTAAAAGGCCCCAAAATAGATGAGGTGATAAAAATTGCATATAATCTATAGTCTATTAAGGGTCTTTATTTTAATTTGGTACGATATAAAAGTTGTCTTTTAAATAACGTAATCCAAAGAGCTTTTATGATTATTTTTTTACCCTTTGATTAGTATAAGTATTGAACTAATCGCTTTCAAAATAGCGTTTTATGCTTATCCGCTTGTTTGCAGTGTAGCTGTTGAAGCTGCTAAAACGACCC
>JAFIEW010000115.1 GCA_020832375.1 Cyclobacteriaceae bacterium | reverse complement strand
AAAACTTAGTACTCCCTTTGAAATTTAAGATGCAAACAAGCGGATATGCATATAAAATGAAACCTCAAGTTTCAATCAGTGTGACCGAAGTATCATTTTTTTATTTTTTCATTGCTACATTTGCATCAGTAATTGATTTCAAATGAAAGTATCTGTGACTTTGTTTCTAGCCTTTTTGATGTTGCTGCATGCATTCATGTATACGGCGATACAGGCAGGCTATGAACTCAATAAAGAATATATCGCTCAGGTGCTTTGTATCAATCAAGATCGGCCTGAATTGGCTTGCGAAGGAAAGTGCTTCCTTATGAGTCAGATGGATCAAGCCAAAGAAGATCCTAAAGGCAATGCTGAAAAAGCACCTTTTTCTTTTTTTGTGATTCAAGCTTTTGCGAGCCTTACTAAAAATATTCATTCCAAGTATTCAGCTGATTGTTTCACCTACATTGAGCCTCATATCGGCTTGTTGACTGCAGATATTTTTCATCCCCCCCAATAGTTGTTTTCGCTTTAATTTATCTTTTCTCGCACAATATCCCCTAGAGTAAAATGTTTTACTCTAATGGCTTTATTTTGAGAGGATTAATCTGTAATTTTTGTTCATGAAGCAGAACGATTAACTATGCGCTATCCAATAATTTTTGGAGTAGGGATGCTGTTATTAGGCAGCTTCTTAAGTGCTTGCGATTCAGATGACGAATCGGATGTCAACTATAGACCTACACCCTTTGAACTGAATGCACCTTTTTACTTGGGTGACTTTGAGATTCCCGCTGATAATCCCATGACGGAAGAGGGCGTGACTTTAGGCCGTATGCTCTTTTACGATCCTATATTATCCCGCAATGAGACCCTATCTTGTGCGAGCTGCCATGATCAGTCGAAGGCTTTTACCGATGGTAAAGCATTGGCCATTGGCATTGAAGGAAGGGTGGGTGATCGCAACAGCATGTCACTTGCCAATCTTTTGTGGGTGCCACGCTTTCATTGGGATGGGCAGTTTCAAACCCTCGAGCAGCAAGCTTTGCACCCTATTCAGGATGATCGCGAAATGGATCTTAGCCTCGATGAAGCGGTGAGCCGGCTGCGTTCTCATTCCAACTATCCTAAGCTTTTTACCAAGGCTTTTGGTGAGGGTGAGATAGATGCCGAAAAAATAGGGAAAGCCTTGGCACAATTTCAAAGAACTTTGATCTCACAAGATTCTAAGTTTGATCAATACATCCGTCGTGAATATCAGCCTACGCAAGAGGAGCTACATGGGATGAACCTGTTTTTGACACATCCTGAGCCTTCGATCGGCTTGAGGGGTGCCAATTGCGGGGACTGTCACTTGAGCTTCAATACGGGAGGGGCGAGGGAAGCACTCTTGGGTTTCCATAATAATGGACTCGATACAGATGAGCATCTGCAAGAAGGTCTGATGGCAATTACGGGCAATCCTCGTGATAAAGGGAAGTTTCGTGCGCCTCAGTTGCGCAATATCGCCTTGACAGGACCCTATATGCACGACGGTAGGTTTGAGACACTTGAAGAAGTACTCGACCATTACAATGAGCACATTCAAATGAGTGCGACGCTCGACGAGTTTATCCGAGAGGGTAGTAATCAGCCTATCAAGCCTGATGAGCCGATTCGATTGCACCTTACTGATGAAGAGAAAAAAGCCGTTTTGGCCTTTTTGCACATGCTCACGGATGAAAAATTTATCAACAACGAAGATTTTTCAAATCCATTTGAATAACTAAAAACGATACAAAAATGAATTTCAATATCATAAAATATACTTTATTATTGCTTTTAACTGCCTTTATTTTCACCGCTTGTGGTGAGGATGAAGAGTCCCTTGTTGATGTAGATGATGATCGCGTGGGCAAGGTGACGATTCGGCTGCACAATGAGTTTGACGGCGAGCCGATACAATTTGGTAAACGATATACCAATGAAGCGGGAAATGAATTTGAGCTGAATACGTGGAGGTATTACGTAAGTAATTTCCGCTTTCGCAATTCGCAGAGTGGTGACTTTTATGCGGTCAGAAATTCTTATCATTTGGCGCGTGCCACCGAAGATGAGACCGTCTTTGAGATAAGCTTTGAAATTCCTGAGGGTGACTTCAACCAAGTTGAATTTGGTATGGGAGTAGACAATCGCGCCAACACTTCCATCGACCGAAAAGGTGATCTGGATCCTGCCAATGATATGGCATGGAACTGGAATGTGGGCTATAAATTCATCCGCCTCGAGGGTGACTTCTTCCCCGAAAGCGGTAATCGTCGCGGCTTGGTATTTCATACGGGCGAGAATGCCAATTATAAAATCATCACTTTACCCACGCAAGATTTTGGTCCGCTAGAGGTGCGTGTCGATCAGGAGCGCATCATCGACATTGCTGTGGAGGTACATGAAGTCTGGAAAAATCCCAATACCATTGATTTTTCGGTGGAGGGCTACAATGAAGTCATGTTTGGACCTCGATCCGCTGAGGTAGCCGAAAATTTCACACAGGGGATGTTCACACTGCGAGACCTGAACTAAATGCGCTATTGGTTCTTTTTATTTGGAATGCTGTTGCTCGCTTGCGACACTGATACAGGCCAACAACTTCGCTTGGCATCACCCTTTGCAGCGGGTGACAGCATTCCACATCCCGAAAACAACCCCTTTACCGAGGCAGGCATCTTGCTCGGTGAGAAGCTCTTCTTTGACCCTTCGCTTTCTCGCAATGGTCAGGTGAGCTGCGCGAGTTGTCATTTTCCTGATCGTGCTTTCAGTGATGGCGTGGCCTTGAGTAAGGCTGGCGTAAGTGGTCAGCCGCTCGATCGCCACAGTCCCCACTTGATGAATTTAGCATGGGCGGATCAAGGCCTATTTTGGGATGGGGGAGGCGGACCCTTGGAGTCTATGATGTTCGGTCCGCTCATGCACGAAGATGAGATGGGTGCCGACCTCTTGAGCCTCACCGAGCGCATGAGACAAGATGAATTTTATGCGCAGGCCTTCTACGAAGCTTTTGGTACTGACAGCTTACTTTCCATGCATATTAGCCATGCGCTTTCACAATATGTGCGCACGCTGGTCTCATTTCAATCCGACTATGATCGTTTTCTAGCGGGGGATGAGAACGCTCTCGAGCCACTTGCCAAAAGAGGTCTTTCTATCTTCGAGAAGCATTGTAGCTCTTGCCATAGCGGGGTGCATCTCAGCGATTTTGGCTTTCATAACAATGGTTTGGATACTGTTTTTCAGGAAGGCAATGAGGGCGTTCATCTGGGGAGGTATCGCATCAGCGGCGAAAGTGCCGATATGGGAAGGTTTAAGACACCAAGCCTCAGAAATGTAGCCATCACAGCACCCTATATGCACGATGGTCGATTTGCGACTTTAGAAGAGGTACTCGATCACTACAGTGAAGGCATCAAGCATTCGCCAACGGTAGATATTACAGCCTCATTCCAACTAAAAAAGGAGGAAAAGGAAGCCTTACTCGCATTTTTGCATGTTCTGACGGATAGTAGCTTTCTGGAAAATCCTCAGCTTGTGCTAGAGATGCAGTAGTTTATGGATTTCAGGCGAATGTGCTGAGTTTTCATTCCACAAAAAAAAATAATCTCAATCATGACGAATTTCATAAAAGCCACCTCGGTGCTGGGTGTAATGCTTATGTCTTTTTTTGGACCCGCTTACGCCTGCGATGTGTGCAATATATTTGAATATAGTACGGTGCAAAATCGATCATTTGCCGGTTTCTTTTATCGCTATCGGGTCTTTAATGGCTATGATGCCATGAACAAATCGGGTAGTTTTTTTCCGCGTAGCCAAAGCATGGATGCAGGCTTTGGGTCGGGATCATATGAAAGTCAAGGTGGGTTTGATTTTGGCTTAGGTGACTTTATGCATGAGCCTGAGGGCGATAATTTCTTTGTAGAAAAGACCGATCGCGACTATGAGACTTATCAAAGTTTTGAGTTCCGCGCTCAATTTAGTGTTGCAGATAGTTGGAATGTCATCTTATCCTTGCCTTATGAGTGGAATCGTGTGCATTATGATCGGGTGGTTGATTTTCCAAATCCGATCAATGACACTACCATGAATATTGCAGGCTGGGGGGATGCGCTCGTTATTGTAGACCGCATGATTCGTAAAGATCGTGAGGACGGTGGTTTTCATATTTTTCGACCCGGCATTGGGGTACAGTTACCTACGGGTGCTTATCGAGAAACGGCCTTTGGTGCGGAAATGCCTTATCATCCGATTGTGCAGCCTGGTTCAGCTTCTTGGGGACTGATGACCCGACTAGGATATCAGTTTTTCGACAAATACAATGGCATTAACTTTTTTGTAAATCGCATGGATTTCAATGCTGGCGCCAATGATTACCGCCATGGGAGGGTGTATAATGCATTTGCTGAGTATTACCGGCAGTTTACTTTGGGTGTAGAGACTTATTTGATTCCGAAAATTGGTGGCTATGTTGAAACCGCTCAAAAAGATGTGTGGGAAGGTGAAAAAGACTTGCTAACGGGCGGCACGAGTGCCTTCGCCACGATAGGCTTGGATTTTGGCTTTTATCGATACAATTTCTTCAGTCAGTTTCAACTTCCGGTATGGGAACAACTCAATGGAAACCAAATTGCCAATGCTGGTAGACTTAATATGGGGGTGATGGTGCTGATTGGGAGTTGATTTTTTGTAAATGGAGCTGGAATAAAGCTATCTTTGGGGAAGGTACGATGGGGTGGTTCAAGTAGGAGCTCACGGGATTTTATGCCTTAGATTGCCTTTTTCTTGAATAATTTCGATCGTATTTTCCTTAATTTCTGAAATTGGCTTTGAATAATTTGACAGAACCATCATGAACAAACCATTAAACTCTTGGCGGCCTGTGGCTTCCCATCATGATTTTAGCATTCATAATTTACCTTTTGGCATTTTTAGCACCGATTTTCGAGACCCTCGTATCGGTATTGCTTATGGAGATGAAATCATTGACTTGATGGTACTTTTTGAGTCGGGATTATTGGGTGATTTGGGTGAGCAAGATTTGGCATTGTATTATTCTGACAAGCTTAATGGATTAATGGAAGAGGGAAAGGCGTATCGGGTAGCGCTGAGAGATCGGCTTCAAGAGCTTTTAAGCACCGACTGTCAGGACTTGCAAGAAGATACGGCATTGCATTCGGAAGTTTTTGTGTCCATGGCTAATGCTAAGATGCATCTACCTTTTCACATTCCTAATTACACAGATTTTTATAGCAGTGAGCAACATGCCATCAATGTAGGGAGCATGTTTCGCGATCCTGATAATGCTCTTTTGCCTAACTGGAAGCATTTGCCGGTGGGATATCATGGACGAGCGAGCAGCATTCGACTGGGGAGTGATGCGGTCAGGCGGCCTAGGGGACAGGTACTCGCTTTAAGGGAAGATATTCCCAAATTTCAGCCTACTGACAAGCTGGATTTTGAATTAGAAATGGCTTTTGTAAATGGTAAAAAGACGGCATTGGGTGCGGGATTGAGTATGGATGCGGTGGAGGAGCATATTTTTGGTTTTGTACTGTTCAATGATTGGTCGGCGCGTGATATTCAGAAGTGGGAGTATGTGCCATTGGGACCCTTTTTGGGGAAGAGTTTTGCTTCTTCCATTTCACCATGGGTGGTGACTTTAGAGGCATTGGAGCCTTTTCGGGTGGCAGGTCCCCAACAAGAACCGCCAGTAGCGGACTACTTACAGCATCCCCCGCAAAAAAAATATCACTTCGACCTACAGCTCGAGGTAGCATTGCGAGTGAAAGGTTCGGATAAAGATGAGGTGATTTGCAGGTCGAATTATCAACATTTGTACTGGTCGATAGCGCAGCAGCTGGTGCATCAGGCGTCGAATGGCTGTAATTTGGAGGTTGGCGATTTGTATGCATCGGGCACGATAAGCGGTGAGAATGAAGGTAGCTTTGGCTCGCTTTTGGAGCTGAGCTGGAATGGGAGTAAGCCTCTTCAACTGCAAAATGGTGTAAAACGGACTTTTCTCGAGGATGGAGATGTGGTCATTATGCGTGCATTTACTCAAAGGGATGGTATTAGAGTAGGTTTTGGTGAAATACGGACCGAAATTTTACCTGCGAATTAAATTTCTTATTTTTGATTTACCTACAAGGAAATAAGGCTATCAATTAAAAAAATGCTTCAACTATTATGAAAAATTGGATCATCACTTTTGCGCTGCTACTTGGCGCTGCATTTCAGGTTCAGTCACAAGACTGCTTTCAGTATTTTCCCTATGAAGAGGGGGTAAGCTACACTTTAACAAGTTTCACTGCCAAAGGCAAAAAGGAGGGCGAAAATCGGCATAAGATTTTGTCTAATACAAAGAGTGGCAGTCGCACCACGGTAGAAATAGAAATGCAGATGCTGGATAAAAAAGGAAAAGAGATTGCTTCTGGGGTCTATGAGGTGTATTGCGAAGATGGAGTGATGTATATCGATAATAAAATGTTTACCCAAATGATGAATATGGAAGGGATGAATATGGATGAAGGAGGTATTAGTATGGAGATATCTGGTGATAATATATCTTTTCCTAGTGGATTTAAGGTAGGTCAACCTCTTGAGGATGTGCAGATGAATATCAAGACGTTTATGGGGTCACAAGCTTTGGCAACATCCAATATCACCTTTTATGATCGTGAATTTACGGCGCAAGAAAGGCTTTCTACTGCTGCAGGAGATTTTAATGCTTTCCTGCTAGAAGAAAAAATGGAGATGAAGCTCGAATCAGTCATGACGATTACGCGTGAATACCCTGTGAAGACTTGGTATGCTGAAGGCGTAGGGGTTGTCCGTGTAGAAAATTATGATCGTAGAGGAAGGCTATCATCTTACAGCGAGCTGACTGAGTTCAAGCGACCTTGAAGAAGCTGAGTCTTTTATTCAGAAGGCTAATAAGAAGCCATTAATTTGATTTCGTAGCATTGCCATTTTTTGTAGGAAAGCTAACATAAAATGTCGTCCCTTGACCTTCCATGCTGTCAATGGATAACTTTCCATGATTGGCATGAATAAAGTCATAGATGAGCTGAAGTCCTAGTCCTGTTCCTGATTCATTGGCAGTACCTCTAGTACTTTGCATCGCTGATTTTCCTTCGAGGATGTTTTTCACTTGATCTGAAGACATACCTAGCGCCTCGTCCGAAATGATGAGGGTAATGAATTCCTTTTCATTTTTATAGCTGATCGTAATTTTTGCATTCTTCGGACTAAATTTGATGGCATTGTGAATGATGTTTTGAATGATAATGTGTGATTGCTGCACATCGGCAAAAGGTAAGTGAATGGTGTTGTGAATATGTTCACAGCTTATATCTTTCGCTTTCATTTCTGGACTAAACAGATGAATGATTTCATCAACCTCTTTGGTGAGCGAAAAGGTCTCTGGTCTGCTTTCCATTTTATCCATCTGTTGATAGGCCCAGTGGAGCATATTATTAAGTAAAAGAGATACCGCAGAGACTTGGCCTCCTAAATCTTGCATCATTTCTTGCTGCTCTTTTTCACTGATGAATCCTCGATTGACAAATTCTAGTATTTTTGATAGCCGACCGACGGGTGCTTTGAGGTCGTGTCCAATTAATGAAAAAAGTAGGTTTTTATTTTCGTTGCTCTGCTTTAGTTCCTTTTTTTGTTGTTCGATAATATAAGTTCTCCTTTCGAGTTGCTCATTTTTGAGCTTAAGCTTCTTATTTAAAAGGAGCTTTTGATTTTGATTGTACCAAAAGATGGCAAATGAGAGGATGACTACAGCAAGTATTCCACCGAGTAGTAGATTGATCGCGCGGTTTTTATCAGCTCGGGTTTGCGTAAGTTCATTTTTTTGAGCAAGCGCCGCTTTTTCTGCATCGGAGCGCTGCAATTTTAAGAAATTGATTTCTTTTTGTTTTTTTTCATCATATATGCTGTCTTTTAAGGCGATATATTGTTCAGTCTTCTCTAAGGCCGCTAGATAATTATTCTTAGCCTTATTGATGGTTATCATGGTTTCTAAAGCTTTCATTTGATCCCATTTAGCACCCATTTCTTTAGCCACTAAGTAGGATTGTTGTGCTTTTACTTCCGCTAGTTCATACTCCCCACGCTTCAAATAGTATTTGCCCAGTCCTGCCAAAGCAAAACATATTTCCCACTTAGGAGCCTCGCTTGCATTTTCTATTTTTGAAAACAGCTCGAAGGCTTTTTCGTTCTCATTGGTTTCTAAATAGGTCTCTGCAAGGCGATTTTGGATCATAAATCCTAGATCATTATGTTGATGCCTCTTAGCTGAGGAATATGCTTGATTCAAATAATGAAATGCACTATCATATTTTTTCCAAAAGGCATAATTCAAGCCTGTATTGAAAAGATGTGCTGAATAACTACGATTTTCCTGATGCGAAACAATAAACTTTAACCCTTTTTGATGAACAGCAATTGCAGCTTCGAAGTCTTCAACAGCGAGTTTGATCAAACCTACACCATTCCATGCTTTGGATATGAAAATAGAATCATTGATCTGTTCAAAATAGGAGAGGGAAGCATAATATTGCTCTAAGGCGCGATTATATTGTGCGGTAACATAGTGACCATGTCCGTTTTCAAGGCGTGCTTTCGCTTCTCTTTTATCATCACTTATTTCTTGCGATAATCGAATGGCCTCTTCAGACTTTTGTAAAGACTCAAAAGTGTTTATGTGCAAAATATCTATAGATTCCTGAATCAGCTGATCAATGGTTGTTTCTCTGGAATCAGCATTGATTTCTTGCCCTATTGCAAGCAAGGGGCACCAAATTAATATATATATAAAAATAAACTTTCGCATGATATGATCAAATGTCATTTATAATCTAAATATAACAGACTCTCTGAGCTTTTCCATTATGATAGACAATTCATTGGATGTATTAATCAATAATGATACTTAAGCTATTATATATTTTGAACTGTTTACTTAATTTCTGTGCGGCTTGAACAAGGTAAGAATAAATAAGTCTGCAGCTTATGAAATATAGCGAGAAGGATAAGTCTCCGATCTATATATTGTCATTGTCAAAGGCTAATAACTGTAAAAGATGAATAATCAGCCAGATTATTTAGTTCAAGTAGCATCTATTGACTAGGTGCTGTTTACTTAATAAAGTCTCAGGTACTGCAGATTCTAGTCGGTAAAGCGAAGATGTATTAGCAATATACATTGAAATGTAGCCAACAAAGAAGCTGCAGTTCCTGAGGGTGAGCAATGGAATGTCAAAAAGGTACATTTTGAAATAAAGGTTTTCTACAATCCAGCTCACAATCCTTATATTTTATTAGGCTTAATCAATTGATAGGGTTTTGATAATGAATCGCTTAGCTGATTTTACCTACACCCTAACTATATTCAGATAAAGCCGGTATTTTACAAGGTTTATTTAGTCACAAATGGTGGTCGCTGCACAGTAGCCGGAATTTGTTTTTTGCGAATGGCAATTTTAATGGCAGTACCTTTTTTATGGTAGGGAGCATTGATGTAGCCCATTCCGATTCCCTTTCCTAAAATAGGCGATTGTGTGCCAGAAGTTACCACGCCAATAGGTTCATTATCTTCGTTTAAGATTTCGTAGCCATGGCGAGGTATTCCTCTTTCCTCTAAAACGAATCCGCAAAGTTTTCTTTTGCTACCCGCTTCTTTCTCAGCCTTCAGTGCCTCGGCATTGACAAAATCTTTGGTGAACTTGGTTATCCATCCCAAGCCTGCTTCGATAGGGGAGGTGGTGTCATCGATATCATTCCCATATAGGCAGTAGCCCATTTCTAGTCTTAGGCTGTCTCTAGCCGCAAGGCCAATTGGCTGAATACCAAACTCTTTTCCAGCTTGCAGTATGGATTTCCACACGACTAAGGCATCTTCATTTTTTACATATATTTCAAAGCCACCGCTACCTGTATACCCCGTTCCGCTAATGATCACATCTTGTATCCCTGCAAATTCCCCCACGGCAAAGTGATAGAATTCAATTTGAGATAAGTCTAATGGACTGATCGATTGCATTGCTTCAATTGCCTTTGGGCCTTGCACAGCAAAGAGGGAGTAGTCGTCTGATGCATTGCGCAGACTAGCACCCATCGTATTTTGGCTGCTGATCCAATCCCAATCTTTTTCGATATTAGAAGCATTGACTACCAAAAGGTATTTCTCAGCATGAAAACGATAGATGATCAGATCATCGACAATACCACCCTTATCATTTGGCAGACAAGAATATTGCGCTTGACCATCGACTAATACGCTAGCGTCATTTGAGCTTACTTTTTGAATCAATTCCAAGGCATGAGGTCCTCCAACGAAAAATTCACCCATATGTGACACATCGAAAACGCCTACTGCATTTCTTACAGTATGGTGTTCCTCTGTTTCAGAGCTATATTTTACAGGCATCTCAAAGCCAGCAAAAGGAGCCATTTTCGCGCCTAAGGCGATGTGTTCTTCGTGTAATTGTATTTTTTTTGCTATGCTCATCTGTTGTGTTGTTGTTTTTGACAAATCTATCAACTTTTTTACAGATAAGCGCACCTATTGGTACTAAAGCTTTGAGATTTTGCGTGGAATGAGGATTTCAAAGGAAGAGTGGTATATTCACATGATCTTATGTATTTCTTAAAAATTTCTCTAATTTTAAGATCGAGACTTAAGTAATAAATGCGTTCATGTCGTGTAATTAAAAATTAATGGTTCGATTTGCCTTAATATTTATGTTTTTTCTGTTTTATTGGGATGCTAACGCTCAGAGAGTATCCTTAATAAATACAGTCACTGAGAAGCAAATTAACTTTAAAGTAGGAGATAGATACTCTTTTCTTCTCGAGAATTCCGAATTCCGCACTTTTTCTGTAGACGGTAAGATCGCTATGGTTACCGATTCTAGTTTTCTTTTTGAAGATGCGGAAGTGATGTTTGATAGGATCATAGGATATAAGAAAAAGGGTGCTGCCTATCGTGCTCGCAATATTATGGTTGCCACCGCAGCTATTGGTGGCCTTGTCATGGTTAGCCTAACCCCCGTTTTCATAGTTGCTGAAGTTTTTGGAAGTATTGCGGCTGATATCATCGTGCCACTGGTAGGAGGCATGACGGGTATGACATGGGGGATGTTTGCATGGATCAAGTCTTATGACTACCGAAAAATTGAAGGGCCTCATTGGCAGTGGAGGTTGGATAATAACAAAAATGCGCCAGATAAAGATGAAAGACTCTTGTCACCAAAGGATAGTATACCTGCAGATGAGTATTTCTTCAAGGATAACTATTGATATTAAAAGCTCTTTAGATACGAAAAGCTAACATAAAATAAAATATTAAAAAGCCGAAAGTAGGTTGAAATAATTAAATCTACTTTCGGCTTTTATAAGCTTAGCAATATTTCTAAACATTAGCGAAGCTCAATCAAATATACAGCTTCTCTCGCAGTAACGAAGAGTCGTTTTCCCTTATCATCGAAGCTTAAATTAGTTGGAGCAATAGGTACTATAATTCTTCCTATAAATTCATCTTTTGGATTGAATATCAAGATGCCACCCGGACCAGTTGCAAAAAGATATCCCTTCGAATTGATTTTCATACCATCAGGCATGCCTTGTTCAGGAGCATCGGTTCCATCATAGATCACATTTTTAGCTATCACTTTATGATCATTAATTTCAAATTTGGTGATCGTTCTGGCCTGTGGACTACTCTGGGCTACATATAAAAAGCGCTCGTCGGGAGTAAATGCTAAGCCATTTGGACGGCTCATGCTACTGTCAATCAAATTCAGTTGGCCATCTTTCAAGTGATAAATACCGTTGAATGCCAGATCTTTATCATCGCTATTGTCTTGTCCTGAAAGGCCGTAGGGTGGATCAGTAAAATAAATAGATCCATCAGAATGCTCAACTAGGTCGTTGGGGCTATTTAAGAGTTTCCCTTCAAAATTATCTATGACCACTTCACTTTCCTCTTTTGAAAAGTATTTTCTGATAGCTCTTCCTTCGTGCTCTGCCGCTAATAGATGGCCATCACGATTAAAAATTAAGCCATTAGATTTATTGGAGGGGTTAATAAACTCCTCCTTCTCACCATCGAGAGAAATAGCATAAATGATGTTTGCAGGAATATCGCTAAAGAGAAAGCGGTTATTGTTCTTGTCATATACTGGTCCTTCTGTAAATTGGAAACCATCTGCCAAGAGTTTCACCTCAACATTCGATCTTACTACCTTCAACAGCTCATCGGTTTCAATATTTAGTTGAGGGTTGGTTTCTTCAATCTCAATGTCTCTTTTTTCTTTCTTTTCAGGGGATGAGCAAGAAATCATGTTCATGCTGATAATCATAATGATTGTTGGGAAAGTGATAACTTTTTTCATAAGCAAAGCGATGATAATGTTTCAATACCGTCCTAAATAATAAAGAGAGAGGACTAGTTTTTTGCCCAAAATA
>JAFIEW010000207.1 GCA_020832375.1 Cyclobacteriaceae bacterium | reverse complement strand
TTGATTTTCTTGTATTTTTAGCTCTCATAACGAACCCTAACGCATAATCCGGGTTCAATCCTTTACCCAAGTAAATTGCTAAATCAAAAGGGAATTATTCAAAAGATAAATCATGAACAAACTTTGGTTGATCGTATTTTTATTATTCTTACATCTATTTTCAGTCCAGGCGCAGGATCGCTGGGGCTTGCGTTTTTCACCAGGCGTTGCCACCAACCGAGTTACCTCTGATGATCTTAATGTTTCCTCTGAGGGAACAGGGGTAAGAAGTAGACTTGGGGTTTTTTATGACTACAGCTGGAATAAAAATATTGTTTTCCAGTCCGGACTCAATTATCACTTCAGTCGATCAGGTGCTAGTTTTTCGGGCGATGAGGAAAATTTCCTCAACCCTGGCTCAGCAGTTTACAATTTGCAGTATATTTCTGTACCACTACAGATTAAGATATTGACCAATGAAGTAGGAATGGATACAAAGTTATATTTTCAAAGTGGCATTAGTGGTGATGTACGCCTAAGCAGCCGTTCTCTTGCTAATGATGGCTTAAGTGTAGATAGATTTAGGAGATTTGATAGCCACTTTTCTTTTGGAGGAGGCATAGAATATCGTATTTCCTATAAAATGTATGCTGAGGTAGGACTTATGTACCACAGAGGATTAGGCAATGTGGTACGTGAAAGCTCCCTCGAGGGACTTGCTATTAAAAACAGCCTCATCGCCTTGGAACTAGCGCTCAAGTTTTAGCTGAAAAGTTATACTGCAGCACAAAATGCAAAGAGGTAGCTTGGAACTTGTGTTGCCTCAAGCTCTCAACATAGCGAAAAGCAAAGCCTAAAGCTATACCTACTTTTACAATATCGATATAGATACCAGATACAAAGAAGCTATTCTTATTGCTTTAAAAATTATGCAAAGGTTTGGCTTAAAAGTTATTAAGTATTATATTTGCGGTTCGATTTTCATAAGGAGGCACCGCAACATGCTTTCCATGTAAAAAAGAAAGTCAATCATAAGCCTTTTAAGCATAAAAAAAGTAGTACTACAAAATATACAGAATAATGAAAAAAGATATCCATCCAAATTACAGAGAAGTAGTATTTTTGGATACTTCTAGCGAATACAAATTCATGACGAAGTCTACCATCGAAACCAACGATAAAATTGAGTGGGAAGATGGAAAAGAATACCCTCTAGTTAAAATCGAGATTTCTTCTGAATCTCATCCATACTACACAGGTAAGAAAATGTATTTGGATACCGCTGGTAGAGTTGAGAAATTCAACAGAAAATACAAAAAGAACTAAAAAGAAAGCAAGCTTAAAAGCTTGCTTTTTTCATTTTCAAACACTTCATTTTCTAAGCTTTACTTATCTGAAGAAGGAATGATCACATCTTCTATTAAATGAATGTAACCATTTCGAGCTTTCATATCCAGCACCAAGATTTTTGATTGGCCTACTTGGGTAATCCTCTCTCTCGATAGTACTATCCGCTCACCCGAAATGGCATTTATGGTAGGCCCCTCTTGTTAAATGCTAATATCTTGGTATTCAGTATATAATGATCAGGT
>JAFIEW010000206.1 GCA_020832375.1 Cyclobacteriaceae bacterium | reverse complement strand
TGACGATGCCTGAATTTGGTTGACACTTTTTAGTCAAGTGTGAGATTAATATAAATGTTTTTTTCGTTTCAATCTTAAAAGCTTTTTTGATAGATTTTCAGATTCTGTCAAGGGCGACGTAGCTTGCGAAGTCGTTTATTTACCCTTTATAGAATCTGGGGATCTGTCTATTTTTGCTTTTAAAGTATTGAATGAAAATGTTCTTCAATACTTTTTAGGCTACTCTCTTTTTCTTCACAAAGTCCCTCTTTTTTGGTTGTTCAGGCTTTCTAGGTTTTAACTCTAATATCCTTTTAAATGGGTTTTCACTCATCAACTGATTTCTAAATTCAACCGGTGAAAGCCTATGTAGCTTCTTCTTTTTACTTTTTTTGTTATGATCCATTACAGCTTTATGTTGTAACTTTCTTAAATCAGCAAGTGTTGTAGGCTTCCAAACATTTAAATAGCGGTTATTAATCAAGTCATTGGTCTTCTCAGCATATGGATTCTCATAAGAGTACATACACATGCTTTGTTTGATTTCGTGCTGCTCACATAAGGTTTTGTATACCAAACTTTCATATTGCTTCCCTCCATCACTATGATGTATGAGTCCTTTTAAGCAATACCCATAACTCAAAAACCTATCAATTGACTCTTGCATTACTTCTGCATAATTACTGGCCTCGTTGCTATTATATGCGCCATATCCCACAACTTCTTGACTATAAACATCAGTTATATAGATAGTATATAACTTCTCTTTCCCATGTAGATAATGTGCCATATCTGCCTGCCAGACCTGGTTAATATTGCTAATATTCTTTTCAGTTAACAAGTTAGCAAACTCACGAGTGCCTGACTGAGTAGCTCTACCATAATATTTTGGATGTCTAACCCTAAAGCCTAGTTCCATTAGTAAATCGATACTCTTATCACGACCAAATGGAAATTGATGAGCAAATTCCTCATACATCGTTCTACAGCCTCTCTTTGGACACCCTTTTCTTGATCTTTGAACCTCCTTTTCGATCTGCCGCACTATGTTTTGATCAACAAGATACTTTTCTGCTAATGGCTTATAATACGCCTGTCTTGTATAATTTAAAACATAACAGGCACTTTTAATACTAAATCGATAGTCCACCTTTAGCTCTTGAATCACTTGGATGCTCGATCTCCAAAAGTTTTTTTTAGATCTACTTTTAACTCATCAGAAGCTAATTCAACCATCGTCCTATAAAGGTCGGCCTCTAAGGCTTTACGGCCATATGCTGCTTCTAACTCTTTATTGCGCTTCTCTAAAGCCGCTAATCGCTTATCTTGACTGTCTTTTTCCATAACTATTCTTGTTCCTTTTTCTAAGTTACGAGAATATTTGTAAAGCCATCGATAAACCGACTGCTTTGATACCTCATATTCTCGACTTACTTCTGTAACTGATAATTCAAATCGCTCAATCTGACCGACTATTTGTTTGCGTAATGTCTCACTAAAGGTGCGTCGACCTTGAATCTTAAACTGTTTTTTCATCTTGTAAGTAGTTTAAACACTTAACAAAATGTGACAACTTTTTTTAGGCAGTATCAG
>JAFIEW010000114.1 GCA_020832375.1 Cyclobacteriaceae bacterium | reverse complement strand
ACTTCTGAGATTTGCGATATTTTCTTGTGTTTTTTGTTTGATTCCTGCTTCTAAATCAATATGTTCTCCCCACCAAACTGCATAAAGTTGGAAATTATCCAATTCTTGAAGCGTTCCCAACTTTTGTCTTTCTGAGCGGAAGTTGAGCATAGCCAGTACCTCCTCTCCTGTATTTAGCTTAGAAGTATTCAGCTCAAATTCATTTTCATAAAGGCTCAGGTTCTTGTTGAAAATGATGCTGTCTGGTTTAGAAAATAGATTGAAAATCATGTTTTCTTTATTCTTAAATACTCCTTCAAACTTTGTTTTTTCCGAGAGAAATATTGGGATTTCAAGAAAATCAAAAATAGGGTTTAAGTCGTAAAGCTCACCCTCAAATTTGCTGTCCACAAATGGGATAAAGGATTTTTCATTATAATATTGTTGCTTTTTATCCTCATTATTTCTGATTTGTAATTCGTATTCTTGTAAAAGATCGGTAAAGGCTCCAGTTATAGAAGGTAAATTAAAATCTCCCTTTAGAGCTAGATCAAACCAGTCGCACTTGGCGAGTAGCTTACCTTCGTCTATTTGGTCGAAAGTGAGGATGAGCTGATCCATGATCAGTTCTTTTCGGTTACGCTGCAAAATCATGTCTCTTAAGCCTGCTCTACCTGAGATGGTATTAATATCTAAGCCTGATGAATTGATATTGACCAAACCGCTAAAAAAGATGGAATCGTTGATGAAATTCAGTGGTTGAAAATTCAGTGTATCGATGATTGCCCTCAAATTAAGAATATTGGCATTTTTTCTTAGATCGATAAGTGCTTCAGTGTTGGCTTGTAGATTGGGGTCATCAATACTGAGACTCCCTGAAAACAATTCTTTTGCCAACCGGCTTCTTGTTTCTATATTGGTATAAGTATAGTTATTGAAGTCGAATCGATTGATTTTTGCATCTAAGTTAAAATCAGCATTTGAAATAGTAAGTCCAGTACCTTTTACAGAGCCATTAAATGAAATTTTGCCCAAGCTTTCTGTATCTAAAAAGCGATTGAGTTGAAATGAATTAGTGGATAGGCTACCTGAATAGTCTGCCACTTGAGTTGCTTCATCAATTTTTAAGTTAAGGTCGGACCGTATCAGTCCTAAAGCGGTATTGAACTCCCCGTTGGCTACAAAGTCATTAGGGAAGCCTAAAAACTCTCCTTTAAAGCGAGTACGGCCAAGTTTTGTGATTTCTCTTTCACCTTTTCGTCCCAAATAGCGCATAATATCTTCTGGTATGAAATAAGAATCGCTGAGTCTAAGGTTAATAAATGTTTCCATCACTCGAGGAAGACCATCAAGGCGCAAGCGACCATCGATCAAGCTCCCTTCACCCAACTCAAGCCTGAGATCATCAACCTGATAGGAGGCTAGTCGCCCTTTACCCCTTGCGTTGATGCGAAATACATCTTCTTGATCGGATAGATCAGGAGCAAATTTGTAAAGATCTTTTGAGTAGATGACGGCATCGTTTAAAGATACTTCCATATTAACTGCTTCATAAAAGCGGCTCATATCACTAATATTATTGTATCGAAAAGCTAAGCTATCACCAATTTGTGAGTCATTGATTTTCGCATGAATAGGATGAAACTCCATACCTTGTTTGTGTAGGCGAAAGAAAGTGCTTAATTCTTTAACATCAATGTCGTTTTTCAGCTCTTTGGTAGTTAACTCCTTTACATTGATCTCAAAGGTGTCTGCCGCTATTCTCAATTTCTGTGTCTTAGCGTTGATTGCAGTAAGTTTAAAGTGGTAGGGGTCAAAACCTCTATCATAGTCGTCCTCAGACTCGACATGATAGGAAAAGTAAGAATCAATCAAGTCGGCTTTTTCTATGCTGAATGCAGTCCCCTTTCTTTTTTTAGTTTCTCCTTTGCTTAATTCTTGTAAGGCGATTAGTAGTCGATTTAAATTTATGTCCCCCGTCGTTGCTGATTGTACGAGTCGTACGCTAGCCCCTTCTATTATCACCCAATCTAGTCGGACAATACCATCCATAAGAAGCGCTCTAAGGGCAAGGTCTACATCAAGCCGATCTACCTCTATAAGTTTTTTGCTTTGATCATCCCACACTATTACTTCATTGATTGCATAGCGATCAAACCAATAAAAGTCAACAGAGCTTAAAGACAGCCGAAATCCAGTAGCTTCTTGGAAATTAGCTGTAAGCTTAGCGATAATTTTTCGTTGCATATCGGGCCGCTGTACTAGATAGAATGCGGTACCCAATAGCAAGGCCAAAATCAAAATTGATATTGAGGCAACTTTGATCAGACGTATGAGCGGTCGTCGATAAGTAAAAGAAGAGGTCTTGTCTTTATTCAAACTGTGCTATTATCGTAGCAATAATTTAAAGATATATTTAACTCAAGGAGTAATTGATGTTGTTGTATGTACTTTGATATAAGCAATAACATCTTATTCGTATAAAAATACTCTTCAAATATAATTAATATCGATCATCTATAGTGAGTAAACGAAGATGTATCTCAAAAAAGTCTTGTGTAACATAAAAATATACTCCCTCAAATCAAGTGTGATGAATTAGTGTTATTTTCATTCAGCTAAAGCACTTTTTTAAAGCACTTAAAGGTGGCAGTGCTTGCACGAGCATAAAAACAAATTGTTAGATATTTCTTTGGCGATAATTCCGTAAATTTGATAGATCAAAATAATTAATAAGATTTGGAAGAACTACGTTTATCCTACGACTTATCAGAAATCTCCGATGTAGCATCGAAGTTGATCGAATACGCTTCTTCAGATACAATCTTTCTATTTGAAGGCTCAATGGGTGCTGGAAAGACAACTCTGATACAAGCGATTGTGCAGACCTTAGGCTATGATGATAGAGTTAGTAGTCCTACCTACGGATTGGTAAACGAATACCCTTTAGACGGTGGTCATGCGATTTACCATTTTGATTTTTATCGGATTGAGGATATTGAGGAGGCGGAAGATATTGGGATATATGAATATTTTGACTCTGGTGATATATGCTTAGTAGAGTGGCCTTCGAAAATAGAGGCCTTGTGGCCTGAGGCTTACGTAAAGGTGCATTTAAGCAAGCTAGAAAATGAGGACAAAAAAAGAGAACTAAGAGCGCACAAATATTATGACGAGTAAATACGGAAGTGAAATCAAGACACTGGCAAAGGAGGGTATGTTGTATCCTCAAGAGTCGTTAGCACCGGTTAAGAAAGATTCAAAATCTTTATTTATCGGCCTGCCAAAAGAAAATGCAAGTCAAGAGAATCGCTTGAGTCTGACGCCTGAAGGGGTCGGTATTTTGGTCAATAATGGCCATCGTGTTTTAGTGGAGACAGGTGCAGGATTAGCTTCACACTTCACCGATCAGGATTATTCTGATCATGGAGCTCAAATCGCCTATAGTAGCAAGGAGGTATATGAATCTGACATTGTCATTAAGGTTGAGCCTCCCAGCATCAGTGAGATTGAGATGATGAAGACAGGGCGTACGCTCCTCAGTGCTTTGCCTCTTGGTAAATTAAGTGCTGACTATTTTGAAGCGCTCAATAAGAAAAAAATCCTTGCCATCGGCTTTGAGTACATTCAAGATAAGGTGGGAGGGATGCCCGTAGTACGAGCTATGAGTGAAATAGCTGGCAGTACGGTCATGTTAATAGCCGCAGAATATCTCAGTAGTGCCAATGGTGGTAAGGGCATTATTCTTGGCGGCATCACTGGCCTGCCACCTACCAATGTGGTGGTACTTGGATCGGGTACAGTAGCTGAGTATGCCGGTAGAGCCGCACTTGGTCTAGGTGCCAACATACACATATTTGATAATCAAATCTATAAGCTTCGCCGCATCAAGCAGCTACTAGGGCAGCAAGTATACACCTCTACCATCGACTCATACAATTTGAATAACTCCCTAAATCATGCTGATGTGGTTATTGGCGCTTTGCGATCAGAGAAGGGAAGATCGAGGGTGATCGTAACGGAAGAAATGGTGTCCAAAATGAAGCCGGGATCTATCATTATCGATGTAAGTATTGATCAGGGGGGCTGCATAGAAACTTCTGAAATGACCACTCACGGCAATCCCGTCTTTAAAAAGTATGATATTATCCATTATTGTGTACCTAATATTGCAAGTAGAGTAGCGCGAACCGCTACAGCAGTCTTTAGCAACATTTTCACGCCAATATTTTTACAAATTTCAGATGCGGGTGGGGTAGAAGATATGATATTTAAATATACTTGGTTTACCAAAGGTGTTTACGCTTACAATGGCAGCTTGACCAATGCGCATATCGCCAATAAATTCAACATGAAACACAAAGACTTGAGTTTGATCATGGCAGCGAGGTTTTAGTGAATTCGGAAGAGTTATTTGTAATTCATTGACTCGAATGAAAAAAAGCGAAGCATTCGCCTCGCTTTTTTATTGACCTTTTTATCCTAAATTCGCTAATGACGCTTTCAAGCTTTTTAGCTTTTCCTCAGCATCAGATTGTTTCTTTTTCTCTACAGCCACTACTTCAGCAGGTGCATTGTTTACGAATCTTTCATTCGAAAGCTTCTTATTCACTTGTTTCAAAAAGCCTTCTGTATACTCGATTTCCTTTTGAAGTTCTGCCTTTTCTGCCTCAACATCAATCTCTTGATTCAGATGCACATAAAGCTCATCACCTTTCACCACCAAAAGAGTAGTCCCTTCTGTAGCTTCATCTACTTGATTAAACTCAGATAGATTAGCCATCTTTTTGATGAGCGATTCAAAGCGCTCATAATTCTTAGGGTTTTTACTTCTCAAGTCTACACTAAAGGCTTCTTTAGGAGAAATGCCTTTTGAGCTTCTTAAATTTCTAATCGCAGAGATGCATTCAAAAGCCAGCTCACCTTCATTGAGCAATTGTCTATCAAATACATCTTTTGCGGGCCATGCAGATACGATCAATGCATTTTCCTTGCTGCGTTCTTTTATGTTCTGCCATAGCTCTTCTGTGATAAATGGCATGAAAGGATGCATTACCTTAAGCAAGTGCTCAAAAATTTCAATGCTTGCAGCTTTAGATTTTTTGTCAATTTTTTCGCCATAGTTAGGCTTAATCATTTCCAAATACCATGAGCAGAAGTCATTCCACACCAGTTTATAGGTAGCCATCAGCGCATCTGAGATTCTGAATTTTTCGAAGTGATCTTCTATCTGTTCAAGCTCTTGGTAAAAGCGAGACCTAAACCATTCGATCGCAATCTTTCTATCTTCTGGTTGTTCTGCATTTTCATCTACCTCAAGTCCGTCAATCAGTCGGTAGGCATTCCAGATCTTATTATTGAAATTCCTACCTTGCTCACAAAGCTTCTCATCAAAAGGAAGGTCATTTCCTGCGGGGGATGAGAATAGCATTCCCGTCCTCACACCATCGGCACCATACTTTTCGATCAGGCTGAGTGGGTCGGGACTATTCCCTAGTGATTTTGACATCTTACGGCCTTTCTTATCTCTCACAATACCTGTAAGATACACATTAGAAAAAGGCTTCATATCTTGGTATTCATAACCTGCAATGATCATTCGCGCTACCCAAAAGAATAAAATCTCAGGTGCAGTCACTAAATCATTGGTAGGGTAGTAATATTTGAAGTCTTCATTTTCTGGGTTTTCGATGCCGTCAAATACCGAAATCGGCCACAACCAAGAAGAGAACCACGTGTCAAGTACATCCTCGTCTTGTCTTAAGTCGTTTTCTGTAAGTGCATCATTTCCGCTTTGCTTCTTAGCTTTTTCAAGCGCTTCATCCATTGACTTTGCGACTACGGTAGTTCCATCAGGTAGGTAGTAGGCAGGTATGCGATGTCCCCACCACAGCTGTCGGCTGATGCACCAGTCGCGGACATTTTCCATCCAAGCGCGATACATATTCTTGAATTTTGGGGGATGAAGACGAATCACATCGTTCATTACGCTCTCCAAAGCCGGCTGCGTAATCTCTTCCATCTTCAAAAACCACTGCATCGACAGTTTTGGTTCTACCACCGCATCCGTTCTTTCTGAGAAGCCAACTTTGTTTTTGTAGGGCTCTTCTTTTTCCAATAGGTCCGCCGCGGCCAAGTCTTTAGCGATCTTATCACGCACCACGAAGCGATCCTCACCAATGTAAAGACCTGCATTTTTATGAAGCGTGCCGTCATCATTTAAAATATCGATGCTGTCGAGCTGGTGCTTGTGTCCGAGCTCATAGTCATTGATGTCATGGGCGGGCGTGATCTTTAAGCATCCCGTTCCAAACTCCATATCCACGTACTCATCCTCAATGATTGGTACTACTCGGTTGATCAAAGGTACAACCACTCTTTTTCCACGGTATTTCGCGTAGCGCTCATCTTTAGGGTTTATACATACAGCCGTATCACCTAGTAGCGTCTCGGGGCGAGTGGTTGCCACTATCAAGTAGTCATCTGAATCTTCCAGTTTGTAGCGGATGTGATATAATTTGCTATTTACCTCTCGGTGTATTACCTCGTCATCCGATAGTGCAGTTTTACCGGCAGGGTCCCAGTTCACCATTCTTACCCCTCTGTAGATCTTACCTTTCTCATAAAGATCAATAAACACAGAAATGACAGCTTTGGACATATCTTCGTCCATGGTAAACTTTGTTCTCGACCAATCGCAGCTAGCACCAAGGTATTTCAATTGCTCTAAGATGATGCCCCCATACTTTTCTTTCCATTCCCAAGCATGTTTGAGAAACTCATCCCTACTCAGGCTTTCTTTGGCGATGCCTTGCTCTCTAAGCATGGCTACCACCTTGGCTTCCGTAGCAATGGAGGCATGGTCGGTGCCCGGAACCCAGCATGCTTCTTTACCCTGCATCCGCGCTCTCCGAACCAAGATGTCTTGTATGGTATTGTTGAGCATATGGCCCATGTGCAATACGCCGGTTACATTTGGGGGTGGGATGACAATAGTATAAGGTTCCTTGTCAGGATTGGGTTTGCTCTCAAAGTAAGCATTTTCTTGCCAAAAAGAATACCACTTTTTCTCAATGGATTGTGGCTCAAATTTAGTGGATAAAGACATGCGTTAGGTTTATTTAAATGGTGTTCAAGCTTAGATGAAGCCTAATGATTAAATGCTATTTTTACAGCTTGAAGCTTTCAGTATTTAGTTTTCAATGAGGACAAAATTAATAAAAAATGTTTAGCCTACCCTCTAAGATTTTACCGAAGTACATCATTTGCATCAATTTTAAGAAAAGCCAATAGGCTAATTGATATATTTCGTAGTTTTTTGTTTTCCCTAGGAGTCGAAAGAAGCAAAACCATGCCTTATAGGAATTATTGACCTCGTCCCATGATTATCAGCTCGGAGAATGTATAAAGGAAGTAAAAGCCATTATTTAGTTCGGAGTGATTGATCTGTAATTTTTTTAGAGCATTAGAAAGATACTAGCTATCAAGGAGTTTCTCTATCTTTAAAAAATAAAGTGTTGATATTTTTAATCTGTGAAACCTTTTTTTACTTTTGTAGTTGAAAGTCTTTATGTAACAATGTTGCAAAAAGGTTTCTAAAAAAATCAAACTGCATGTTAACAGCACATGACACATATCGTAAATCAGTAGCCTCCCTTATGCTCATATTATGGGCATTGTTGGTTATTAACGATTTATGTAATCGACATTACCATATTGACGAAAATGGTAATGTGATATCTCATGTGCACTTTTCTGATCAGCCTGCCGAAGATCATCAGCATAGTGATGAAGAATTACTATGGTTAGAGATTATTTCCAACCCT
The DNA here is from genome assembly GCA_020832375.1 of Cyclobacteriaceae bacterium. Taxonomy (GTDB): domain Bacteria; phylum Bacteroidota; class Bacteroidia; order Cytophagales; family Cyclobacteriaceae; genus JAFIEW01. The sequence continues at coordinate 4,811 of JAFIEW010000114.1, read as the reverse complement.
CATGTTCAACTATCTGAGGCTAAATTCTTTTTATCCGCTGATCTTTTAGGTCAAATTAGTACAAAGCTTCCTGTTTTTAACGAGCGAATAAATACCTTTTCAGCTCTTAACTCCATAACCCTTCGAGGTCCCCCTCATTTCAATTAAAAATTATTTTTTGCGCTGGTTGATAGGTGTTTTCTATTTTGTAAATAGATGCCATGCAGTCCTTTAAATACATTCTAGCGGCATCAAAATATCATTAAGATAGTTGATGCATAATGTTCAAACGCTGTGGTTCATTCCAATCTAGCTCAATCATAATCATGCTCAGCCTTTCTTGAAATCAATTTTCAAGCTTACACAAAAGTATGGTCAATTTATTCATTGCTTGGTGGTGAAGTTGTAGGTGCTGATTTACCTTCTTTTTAGGAGCTGTTGTAGATAGCGCATTAAGTAAGATTTCATAACACGGTTTAATTTAATAATCATTGATAATCAATGACTTATCGATGGTGGTGTACAGGTAAAATATATATTCAATATGCGATTATTGTACATCTTAGTATTAACTTTTATTGTTCACTTTTTACAAGCACAAGAGGCCAAATATTACGGAATCATATTAGATGCTAGTAATGGGGAGGCAATTATAGGAGCTGCAATTCAGTGGGAAAAAGACCAGACTGTAGGTGTAGCTACTGACTACCAAGGCCGATTTGAAATCCGCATCCCAACCTCTGAAGAGACTAACTTAATGATCTCTTCGGTTGGATATGAGTCTACAATCATTAAAGTACGGCAAGGTCAAACACCACCTATTGTTCGCCTAAAGCCGAGAGAGGACGTGCTTGAAGAAATCAAAATTATCAGTGATCGCCTTGCCGATGATGGCACTCGTACGCTTGCGGTGCAGACCATCGGTAAAGAGTCGTTATCGCGCACTACCAAAATCGGACTAGGGGAAGCACTTGCTCAAATAGACGGTGTATCCTTCTTGTCAATGGGTACGAATATCCAGCTTCCTGTGATCCATGGGCTTTATGGTAATCGAATATTAGTATTAAATAATGGCTTTAAGCATGGGTTTCAAAATTGGGGCAACGATCATGCACCTGAGATCGACGTGGGTGGAGCTGACCGAATTACTGTAGTGAAGGGTGCCGCAGGCGTTCGCTACGGGCCTGATGCGCTTGGTGGGGCTGTCTTGGTGGAAAACAACCGTATGAGCCTGGATAATGATTTTTATGCTTCTCTTTCTACAGGATACCAAACTAATGGCAGAGGATATGGCGTCAATGCTGAAGCCGGAGAAGGCTTTGGAAACTTTAGCTATCATGTGGGAGCCAACTACAACCGTATAGGCGATAGAAATACCCCAGACTACATTTTGACCAATACTGGAGCAGAGGAATATGCATTCAATGCGGGAATGAGGTTCCAAAAAAATGCTTGGGATGTCAAGGTAAACTACAGCTTCGTAGAGCAAGAGCTAGCCATTTTGAGGTCTTCGATAGGTTCTAGTGGGCCTGCGCTGATTCGTAATTTTGAGGCCACGCGTCCCAGCATTATTAGAGATTTTTCTTATGATATCAACGAACCCTCTCAAAATGCAAGGCATCAACTTTTAAGCACAAGAATTAGCTATAGACTGGCCGAAAATCAAAAAATACAATTGAACTATGGTAGGCAGCTCAATGAGCGGCAGGAGTTTGATGTGCGCAGAAACTCGGAGTTACCCATTTTTGACCTGGATCTCATCACTGATGATTTACAGCTTGACTATGCTTATACCCTCAATAGTGGAGGGGAAGGCTCTTTTGGCGTGCAATATCTAAGACAAAACAATGTAAATAACCCAGGCACAAATGTCACCCCCTTTATTCCAAACTACAGATTGGAGCGAATGAGTACTTATTGGGTACATGCTCAGCCATTGAGAGTTGGGGAGTTGGAGGTTGGTATTCGCTTTGATCATGAACAAAATCAAATCGCCGGAAGAGATAGTCGACAGGCTGTTTTTAGTGATCAATTTAGCTTTTCCAATTTCACGGCAGCCTTAGGTTATACCCGCGAATGGAACAATGGCAACCTGATTCGAATCAATGCGGGTTCAGGTTGGAGGCCACCGAATATGGCGGAACTGTATAGCTTTGGGCAGCATGAGGCAAGAACCATGTTTGGCTTGCTCAGATACGAACCTAATCCAGAGGGGCTCATATCGGCGGCAAGAGTGGTGCCGATTAGAGAGAGTAGCGTAGAAGCAGAGCAGAGCTATAAGTTTACCACTGAGTGGGAGCGCACTGCTAATCGCAATAGAGTCAACATTACCGCTTATGCGAATTATATCGGCAACTTCATCTTTAGCAGACCGATTGGTGTACTCGGTACGGCTCGTAGCCCTATGCCTACCTTTATCATTGATCAATCTGATGCCCTTTTTTTAGGAGCAGATTTTACTTTCAATCAAGAGTACAGCAAGAATTGGTCGGGTACTTTTGGAGGTAGTTACATCTGGTCTCACAATGTGGAGCGTGACGAACCCTTGATTCATCAGCCACCCATTCACCTGCATTATCGCCTTAAGTACAATGTCAAAGATAGATGGGGTTTAGATGCTATCGAATACTATGTCGAGCCTTCTTATACATTCAGACAATTCCAAGCACCACGCGTGATTCCAATTCGCGATCTAATAGAAGGTACCGCCGAATTGACCATTGAAGATGAAATCTTTGACTTTCTGGCACCGCCGCCAGGATACTTCTTACTCAATACCGGTGTGAAAGCTGATAAAAATAAATGGTCGCTTGCTATTGATGTCAGAAATACCACCAACACCCGATATCGTGATTATCTTAATCTGATGCGCTACTTCGCAGACGACCTTGGAAGAAATTTCATATTTACTTTAACCTACAAAATCTAATGAAAATGAAGACAAACAATTGGAAACTTCGATCTAGCCTGTGGCTTTTAGTAGCTGGGCTTTTATTTACAGTAGCTTGCTCTGATGATGTAGAAGCACCAGAGGAAGAAAATGAGGTAGAGGAATTTACCAACATTGAATTTATATTTACCAATATCAACGACGCTTCCGATGTAAGCAGGGGTATTTGGGAAGATGAGGATGGCTTTGGCCCATTGGAGCCTGTAATTATACAGCACCCCACACTAAAAGCCGGAGAAACTTACGAGCTTACCTTTATCATGGAAAATCGACTGGTTACGCCAGTGGAGGATGTAATGGACGAAATAATGGATGAGGACGATGAGCATCAAATTTTCTTTGCCTTCGACGATAACCTTTTCTCAGACCCTACGGGTACAGGGAATATTAGAGATGAGGTCAACAATCGCACGGATAATGACATCAACTATCTTGATTTTGATGACAACGGACTGCCACTAGGCTTGATTACTCGCTGGACTACTGTAGAAGAAGCACGTACGGATGGCAAATTTAGAGCTGTACTTGCTCACAAGCCAGGCTTAAAAACAGAAACCTCTACTTGGAATGCAGATGATATAGATTGGGATATTACTTTCGACTTGACAATCGTAGTTGAATAGTTTCAATATTTCAGGTTATAAATTTAAAAAGCGGTTAAAATTTGGCCGCTTTTTTTGCTTTTAACACATTTTTTAAAACTTAATGACCTTCCTTAAATCGTGCGATTTTTCAGCTAGTTCAATGATTCGAATGCCTGCAATGACCTCATCTAAAGTAATAGAAAAAGGCTTTTTAAATAAAAGGCTTTGAGCTAAATCATCATAAAATTGTGTGTAATTCGTAGGGGGTATGCTCACTGTTTGTGAAGCATCTTCCTTTTCGATGGTAGCCGAATAGTCGTACTCCTTGTGCATGAATTTCATTGATATTTCCTTAAGAGAAAGCTGGTCAATCACAGCCGATTCGCTTTTATCTTCCGCAGGAATGAGTAAATTAGAATGCTTACATCGGAGTCTGTATTTCAAAAGATTGCCTTTTTTAAGTTGGGATGCTGTGAGCACAATCCTTTTCGCACCTTCGTAAAAGAGGTAAATATCGAAGCTATCATATACCTTAGCTTGTTCGCGCTCAATTCTTAAGTCAGCATAGACGCTTTCAGGACATCCAAAAAGCACCAAGGCCTGATCAATCAGGTGACTGCCTAGGTCGTATAATATGCCGCTACCCAATTGGTTTTCTTCCTTCCATCCGGTTTTTACTTCAGGCCGAAACCGATCAAAATAGGCTTCTAAGCTTACCCAATCATTTCGATCCGAGTTTTGGAGGAAGTCTTTTAAAAGTAAAAAGTCGCCGTCCCAGCGTCGATTGTGAAAAACAAAAATGGCCGTTTCATGCCTTTCAGATAGGCGTTTTAAGTTTTTAGCCTCACTTTCGTAGGTGGTAAAAGGCTTCTCTACCACGATATTTTTCCCCGCATGGATGCAATCTCTAGCCAGGTCATAATGCAGATAATTAGGTACGGCCAGCACCACTAGGTCAATTTCGCTATTTTCAATAATTTGATAGGGACTTTCGCAAATAGCCACCTCAGGTAGTTCTTTAGTGATTTGGTCTTTTCTTTTTACTTGAGATGTGCAGATCATTTTAAGCTCAAAATGCTCATGCTGAATCAGTATTGCACTATGAAAAAATCTGCCACTGAGTCCATATCCGATAATGCCTACATTGATCCTTTTATGCATAGTAATAGAAGCTAGTGTAGCGTAATATTTAATTGTGTTGCTAAATTTTTACTTCCTCATTCAAATATATAGAAAGCATTTGAAATCACTACTGTCCGGTAAAAAATTTAAACTGGGCTAGATCTATTTAAGACTAA
>JAFIEW010000006.1 GCA_020832375.1 Cyclobacteriaceae bacterium | reverse complement strand
CAAGATTAGGCAACAAAAACAACTATTGAAATATGCAGACGGGCGGATGCTTACGTACATTAAGGACATCGACTTTGAATATTCTTAATAAAGATGTGGTATTTTAACTTTATGGCTTGCCGTAATTCTAAGATTACGAAACCTTATTTATAATATCTAAACTAACTAATTCAGATAGAATTAAAACAAAGGCATATCAAATAACAATCAAGGATTATAACGAAAAAAAAAGGATAGGATTGAAAAAAATATGAGTTTTTACTCAACAAAACGCTACTTCTTAATGGCCTTGACTGGATATATTTTCTTAATAAGAATAAAGTCGTCCTCTTTCTTCAGGCCAAGATTCAAGAGACTCTCATCTTGATCAAAAAATACGTTTTCATAATCAATAGATAATAAATTATCTGAGAACACTTTCGCTGAGTCTGATGGGTAAACTACTTGAACAGTAAGCAAGGTATCGATAGGTGTAAGATTGAGTGAGTGTATGGCTTTCTGGTTAAGCGGTAATTTAATTTCTTTTTCTTCCATCGCCAGGACTTCAAAGCTTACCAGAACCTCTTCTGGCTCTACATTAACATATTTATTGTTTTGAGCTCTAAATACCTCAACCTCTTCCCTAAAATTGCTAGAGATATTACTTTTTGGAATAAATATTTCAATGGAATCCTTTAAGTCTTTGATGAAAGATTCAGGACCAGTGAAGGCTATGCTGTCAGGTTCAATTTTAATTTTAGAGTGAATAACATGTAATTTGGCTAAAGACACCTCTTTTTTGTTAATGTATATAGGTACCTTCTTCTCTAACTTCCTTTCAAAACTAAGCTTCAATGTATCCAAAGAGGATACTGATAAAATAGTAAGGTCGTTAATTTCAGCGTTTGCTTTTTCTAAAATTTGACTGGCCGTAAGATAGGTTGTGGAAAGTGGATTCGATAATTCAAATATTATGGGGTCCACTTGAAAAAAAACTGTTTTCCTGAGCAGACTCCATCCTCCACCATTCACATTTAGTTTTACTTTACGGGGTAAGTCATTTGTTGTGATTACATCGGCTTCATCCCATACAATATGAATAGGATAGGCAATTACTGTTTCGTAGTTATTTTTATTGAGCGCATTAAAAAACCAAAAAGTCGTAGCCCCCATGAAGCACAAAGCAAAAACCTTGAAGCTACTAGCCCCCTTAATCGGGGAAAGCTTGATAAATAATTCATAAATAATCTTAAGGACTTTCAATCGACTTTTTGGTTTTATATCACAAAATTATTTTTGAAGTCTTGCAGAGTTCTCGGCAGAAATAGCGGTTTTATCAAAAGTCATTTTTTCACTTTTCATGCCCACCTCTAGTACTACTGTATCATCTTTAAACTCAACAACTTTACCATGAATTCCGCCAGTAGTAATTACCTGCTGTCCTTTTTTTAAGGCTTCTATGAAGTTTTTTTGTTCCTTCAACTTCTTCTGCTGAGGACGAATAATGAAGAAGAAGAACACAATCCCTATAAGTGCTAAAACGAAAAGCTGACTGTATAAACCTTGTCCGCCAGCTTGTAGTAGAATCCACTGTAATGTCATTTGATTTTATTTTTATTTAGGTTAACTATTTTAGTTCAATTATACAAAATGACCCGTGCAGAGTAAATCTATAATAGCTACTTCACACGGGTCAAAAAAACTTTATTAAAATTTAGCCCTTAACAACATCACTCTTGATGGTCAAACGCTTAACGCTAGGATAGGTATTTGCATTGATAGTAACCACGTTGCTTCTTTTACCTACTTTATTACGACTATTAAACTTCACTAAAATTTCACCTGTCCCACCTGGTGCGATAGGATCTTTCGAGTAATCTGGAACAGTACAACCACATGAGGCAGTAGCCTTTTCGATAATTAAAGGAGCTTCACCTGTATTAGTGAACCTAAAGGTGTGCTCTACAACCTCTCCTTCTATGATTTGACCAAAGTCAAAGGACTCTTGATCAAACTTAAATTCTGGAGTTGGGCCTTCCGGCTTCACCTCTTGAGTTTGCGTTGTAGGTGTGTTAGTGCGATTTAATTCACTATTGCTCACTTGACGGTTTGCTGAAGCAACAGATTTTGTCTCCATTTCTGCGACTCGCTTCTCAAGATCACTTACTCTTTTTTCAAGCTCAGCATCATTGCATGAAAACAATACGAAAGGTATTGCTAATGCCATCAAAACTATTTTTTTCATTCTATAAGTAATTAAAAGATGTACTATATTCTAAGCAAATTTAAACAATTCTAACGACTTAGAAAGAATTCTATAAGTATTAGTCCTTCAAAAAGACCATGGATAGTATCAACCATCTATCAAATATTTTCCTTTTCAAAAGGTCTACCTCATTCAAAAACCAAAATTAATGTTACTATTTACATTCAATTAAGCAATATTGGAAAATGGTAAACAGTATATAATTTAAAAGCCCCTCAAAAATTTTGCGGATTGTTCTAATCCCTTTTATTGATCTGATTTAATAAATCATCCACATCCTCTAGCAATCTTTCTGCCTTTTGTTTAGCCTCGCTGATCACTTTTTCACCCTCAGCTCTAGCTTCGCTGTTAGGTAATTGATCGTTAGCTAGCAACTCTTCATACAATTCTGCTAGTCTTTCACGATATTTATCTAATCTGTAGGTAACCTTGTCACGTGTATTACTTCCTTTGTCAGGTGCATACAATACACCTAAAACAGCACCAGCGACAGCGCCCCCTAAAAATACTAATAAACTATTTGCACCTTTACTCATAATATCCTGCATTTTGATGGTATAAATTCTTTTTTCAAAAATAACTTGTTTAGCTTTTTTTACAAGCATTTTGATGGATATAAGACTTACTTATTATCCATCAATCCTCTTCCACTTTTCTTGATCTTCCCGTCAGCCGTCAATTGCCTGATCATCACATCCAATATCCCATTAACGAATTTTTTACTCTTTGGGGTACTATATTTCTTAGAAACATCTACATATTCATTGACGGTAACTTTTACAGGAATGTTAGAAAAACGAATCAACTCAGCATAAGCCATCTTTAATATAACTCGATCTGCCAAGGTAATCCTTTCAAAGTCCCAGTTTTGCGCTGACTCAATAATAAACTTTTCACTATCAGCACTTAAATTGATCGTGCTATCATATAAATCCTCAAAATACTCACGATCCTCCTCCCAATTAGACGTTAAAAAAATCAATTCAACTGGTTTCCCTAAACTCATTGATTTCAATGTCTTAGAAACCATGCTTTTTATAGGCTTCTTATTCTCCTCATAATGAAGGTCATATGATTGTAAATAATCATCCATACTACCATATACTATGATGGATTGGTAAAATGTAAGCCAAAACTCACGATCTTGCTCGAAAGTAGGCTTCTCAAGCTGTAGATACTCTAGGAAAAATTCTTGCTTTTTTAGCCACTCTTTAAACCAGAGTGTGATTTCAAAATCCTCTTCTTCCCAAAAAGCTTCGTTGCGCGACCTCTCTGACAAGAAAGTTTCATCGTTTTCTAAAATATGAAGAATCGGACTATTCAAAAAATTGGCATAATGCAGCGTCCTTATACCCGGATTATTCTTACTTTTCAATATTTCAGCCTCTGCCAAAGGCTTAAACCTCAAGGGTAAGTAGAGTAACTTCAAGTAAATCTTATACACTAATCGTACATCTGACAACATTTGCTGACGCAAATATTTTCTATCTTGCTCATTTTCGTTCAGGTAAGAAACTAGCGCTTTTTGAGCTTCTTTACCGTGCAGTGTGTATCTCACATCAATATCAACTTCCTCTTCAGCAAGGGAGTGATCAAATAATTGAATGCTCTGCAATGCATCTTTTTTCAATTGGTCTTTGTCCTGATATTCCATTGAGTTTAAATCAGGTGCAAAAGCCTCTCTTATGTGGTCTCTAGCCATTTCAGCATTTGCTTTCTTACATTGTTCAAATGAAAACAGGCTCTGCATGGCCTTGATCCTTAGGTATCTTCTGTTAAGCATAAAAAAAGATGTATTCTGTTAATGTACGTTCGAGTGTTTTTATCGTAGACAACTCCTTGCCTTTAATCTATCAATCTTTTATAATTTATTGTCAGCTTTATTTATTAAGCCCCTCACCCCCAACACCAAAAAAGCGTTATGTTTTTAGCATGGAATGATAATAACATTTATCATCATCAAGGTACTTAAGGTCTTTAATACCATATATATCCAACAAATGAATGTTAGTAAATGCTGCCCCATAACCCTTCAGACTCGTTTAAAAAACAAATCTCCACAATACCAGTCTAATGCCTATTGGGAATGACATTTTCAATTAAATTGCAAATATACAACATATTCTGTTGACCTATACTAGTGACACCTATTACTTAATGTAAGCTTTTTAAAACTTGGTCAAGAATCCTATTTTTTATTCAGCGGGAATGGGATTCCACTCAGTACGTGCTTTAAAAATAATACTTTAAGTACATGTCAAGCCTTAATATGTCTTATCAACAATGCCTTTAAGCAGCGCTCTTCATTATAAATACAATAAGCGTAAACCTTCCTTGCCCAAGTTTCAAAAGATACCATTTGGATCTAATAGCAAGTTTAAGGGTCTGATTAGAAAGTATTCCCCACGTATCGAGCCTTCTTAATGACAAAAGGAAGATGCATTATTATATTTCATACTGAAGCAAAGATGGGAGGCACACTATCTGAGGTTAAACTTAAAAATGCAAAATTTGATATATCTTTAGAAAGAGGATTTTATCAAAATCAATTATCTGCAAATTTCAACCATATTAGAAACCAGCATTTTGGCTATTTTCAAAATGACCAAGCAAAGTATTCAGGAGTGATTATACAAAAACTGGTATTTTCACCTTCTAAAACAAAAAATAGCACTAAGAAAATTCTCAGTGCTATCTAAAATTAGTTTCTTTTTAAAACTGTAACGCTTATTTAGGACTAGACATTTAAACCCTAGACCTACAACATGCTCTTCAATTGCGCTATGTCCTGAATACGTTTCATTGCTATTTTTATAGCTGCCTCCTGAGTAGGTATTTTTTCAATTTCAGCTTTATTTAATATTTCTAAGCAGGTATCAAATATTTTTTCCGCTTGGCGATAAGTAGCTTCTCGGTTATATCCACCCATATATTCTGCACAAACGTTCATTACACCACCTGCATTAATCACAAAATCAGGAGCGTACACCACTCCTTTTTTAAGTAGTAACTTACCATGCTTTTCTTCATCTTTCAACTGATTATTAGCCGCGCCAGCAATAATATCACACTTGAGTCGGCTAAGAGTGTCATCATTAATAGTCGCACCAAGGGCACATGGAGCATAAATATCTACATCAAGATCATAAATTTCATCCATAGTGACGGCCTTTGCACCATATTCTTCTACCACGTGAGCAATCCTCTCCTCGCTGATATCGGTTACGTAGATTTCGGCATTTTCCTTGCTTAAAAATTCTACCAAGTGCTTCCCTACCTGTCCAACACCTTGCACAGCAACAACTTTCCCAGTAAGACTTTCAGAGCCATAAGCCTTTTGAGCAGCTGCCTTCATCCCCATATAAGTACTATATGCAGTAACTGGAGAAGGGTCACCCCCACCTCCTCTTTCCTCAGAAAGCCCTGTAACATGTCGCGTTTCCATAGCGATAAATTCCATATCTTCAGTACGCATATTCACATCCTCGGCGGTAATATATTTACCATTTAAGCTTTCTACAAACTTTCCGAATCTACGAAGTAATGCCTCAGACTTTACTGTTTTGGCATCTCCAATAATAACCGCCTTACCACCACCTATATTTAACCCAGAAATAGCATTCTTAAAGGTCATACCTCTGCTCAAACGTAGTACGTCTGTAATGGCTTCCTGATCATTTTTGTAATTCCATAACCTTGTACCACCTAATGCTGGTCCTAAAACCGTATTATGAATACCAATTATTGCTTTGAGCCCCGTGGCAGAATCATGGCATATCACCAATTGCTCGTGCCCCATCTTCTCAATTTCTTCATAGACTGAAAATGTTGATTCAGTGTAAGCGGGTGTAGTCGTCTCCACCATTTGTTTAGGATTTTAGATTGTTATTTTTTTGTTTGTTGTTAGTATGTAATTTGATCAAATCATCTTAAGCAATATGATTTTGATGCGTTAATTAGGTCTAGCCACATATGTATAGGCTAATTAATCTGAACACTATCAACGCTTATTCGGTTTAGCGTAGAATGAAGAGCCCCAATAAATGTTGTAACATCTTTTCATAGTAATTTGTCTGAAAAACGTCAAATTAGACTAAAACCTCTTACCTTTGAGGCAAATATAAAAAGTGTTTTTAGAATTCATACATTTAACTGATCGTGAAAGAGTTAGCTCACATAAATAAATATTTTGTAAAATATAAAAAGTACCTACTACTAGGCCTCCTTTTTACGATCATTTCCAACGTTTTTGCTATTGCACCAGCGCAAATTGTTAGATTTTCTTTTGATTACATAAAATACAATATTTTTCTGTACAACAATCTATCTTCAAGTACGCTATCCGATAGTTTCTACGGCATTCTAATGAAAAACATACTTTTTCTTGGAGCCCTTATTCTCATCATGGCACTTTTGAGAGGTTTTTTCCTTTTTCTTATCAGACAGACTATAATCGTGATGTCAAGGTTAATAGAATATGATTTGAAAAATGAAATATTTGCACACTACCAAAAATTGCCATTAAGCTTTTATCGACAAAACAATACAGGCGACTTAATGGCGCGTATTTCAGAAGATGTATCGCGAGTACGAATGTACATAGGGCCTGCAGTAATGTACGGCATTAACCTAATAGTACTTTTTCCAATGGTGATTTACATCATGTTTTCTGTGAACACCACTTTAACCTTGTACTCCCTAATTCCTTTACCCATTTTATCCATAAGTATTTATTACGTCAATAATCTGATCAACAAGAGGTCTGAGGAAATTCAAAAAAGCCTTAGTGGCTTAAGCACTTTTGTTCAGGAATCTTTTTCAGGTATAAGGGTGCTTAAAAGTTTTGTGAGGGAATATGACAATTGGATGAGTTTCAAAACTGCAAGCGACGACTATAAAGATAAATCACTTAAGCTAGCGTTTGTCAATGCGCTTTTTTTCCCGCTTGTAATGGGTCTCGTAGGACTTAGCGTTATTTTGACAGTTTATATTGGAGGAATCGAAGTTATCAATGGTAGCATCACTACTGGTAATATTGCAGAATTCATCCTTTATGTAAATATGCTAACTTGGCCCGTTACTTCTTTAGGTTGGGTAACGAGTATCGTGCAACGGGCCGCTGCTAGCCAAAAGCGGATCAATGAATTCCTCAACAATGATAGCGAAGTTAAAAGTCTTGACCAGCTAGAGCCTGAAATTAAAGGCAATATAGCGTTTGAAAATGTGAGCTTCACTTATCCTGACAGTGGAATACAAGCACTTAAAAATATTAGTTTTGAAATTAAAAGTGGTGAAAGTTTAGCAGTAATTGGCACTACCGGAAGCGGTAAAAGCACTTTAGCAAATCTTCTTTGTCGCCTTTATGATCCTCAGTCAGGAAAAATTTCTATTGAAGGGATCGATTCTCGCTATATTAATCTATCGCACTTGAGAAAGAACATCGGATACGTACCTCAAGATGTCTTTCTTTTTTCGGAGACAATACAGCAGAATATAAGCTTTAGCGATCCAAACCTACCAATGGAAGCCATCGAAAAAGCTGCCAAAGATGCCGACCTACTGGATAACATCATGAACTTCCCCAACGGTTTTGACACCAAGCTAGGAGAGAGAGGCGTTACCCTCAGTGGCGGACAAAAGCAAAGAGTATCCATAGCAAGAGCTTTGGTACAAAACCCTAATATACTCATCCTTGACGACTGTCTATCTGCGGTAGACACAAAAACAGAAAATCTCATTCTTAACTCGCTAAAAAAATATGTAGCGGGCAGAACAAGCATTATCATTTCACATAGAGTATCTTCGGCACAACTAGCAGATAAAATCATCGTGCTAGATGATGGGCAAATAAGCGAAATGGGGACTCAACAGGAATTACTCAGTCTAAAAGGGGAGTTTTACAGACTCTATAATCAGCAGCTTAAGGACACTGAAGTGAGTAGCTAGAGGATGATTTTCTAAATATCAAATAAAAAAGGATCAGCTATTTTACTGATCCTTTTTTATTTACCAATTCTTAATATCCAATCACTTTAACCCGCGTTAGGGTTCGTTATGAGAGCTAAAAATACAAGAAGATAAAGTGTTTAACGACTAAGGCATAGTGCCGCTGTGGTGAAGGCGTTAAATGCAGCGAAGTGTTTGATTTTGAATTATTTTTAGCTCGGAATAGAAATTCTAATGCATATTCCGGGTTTAATAACATTCTATGGAATGTCCATGTATTTATGGGTCTGTAAAGATATTTGCCACTTTGGATTTTCTTTTACATAGTCAATAATCAAGGGTAGCATACCCTTTTCCTTACTCCACTCAGGTTGAAGTAATAGTTTACAATCTGGATTAATCTTGGCAGCATGAGTTTCCGCCCATTTCAAATCAGAGGCATTAAAAACGACTACTTTTAACTCGTGAGCTAAGTTGTAAACCTCTTCCAAAGGTGCTTTAAACTTTTTAGGGGAAAAGCAAATCCAGTCTAATTGTCCTGAAAGAGGATGTGCAGCTGATGTTTCTATGTGTATCCTGACACCAAGAGTTTTAAGTTTCGCTGTCAGAGGCTCTAAATTATACATTAATGGCTCACCTCCAGTAATCACAACTATTCGAGATCCTGACGCAGCTACTCTCCTACAAATTTCAGATATGTCAATCACAGGATGCTGGTCAGCATCCCAACTTTCTTTTACATCACACCAAACGCAGCCTACATCACAGCCAGCTAATCGAACGAAATAGGCCGCTTGCCCCGAAAAAGCACCCTCACCTTGTATGGTGTAGAAGTCCTCCATCAAAGGAAGAGCAATCCCTTTATCCACTTTCTCTCTCAATTCTATTTCTTGCTGGGCTATAACACTCATTGGTAATCTTGTAAGGAAAGAAAAACGAGAAAAAGCCTCATTCTTCAACTATTAATTAATTCATGATTTAGGTATTCAAAAAAGTGTTATCCACTCTTTGAGCAAAGATATTTCCTTGCGATGCTAACCAAGTATTATACATTAAACCCGCTCGAGTCATGGGGCCAACGCCACCAGGTACGGGAGTTATAAAAGCACACTTTGGAGCCACCGAATTAAAATCTACATCTCCCACTAACCGAAATCCTGATTTTTTAGTTTCATCTGGCACTCTAGTTATTCCCACATCAATTACTGTGGCACCATCTTTAACCATATCTGAAGTGATAAAACTAGGAATTCCAACCGCTACGATCAATATGTCTGCCTGAGAAGTGAATGAAGCGAGGTTTTGGGTGTGCCTATGTGTAAGTGTGACGGTAGCATTACCAGGATAATCATTTCTCCCCATCAAAATGCTCATTGGACTTCCTACGATATGACTTCTACCCACCACCACTACATGTCTTCCTTTAGTAGGAATTTTATACGCTTCTAGCAACTTCAAAATGCCTAGCGGAGTCGCAGAAACATAGGATGGAAGATTTTTACTCATCTTACCAATATTCACGGGATGAAAACCATCTACATCTTTTTCTGGTGCAATAGCATCGGTGACTTTTTGAACCGAAATATGGTCTGGAAGTGGTAATTGTACAATAAAACCATCGATATCATCATCATGATTGAACTCTTCAATGATGGCCAAAACTTCCTCTTCTGTACAAGAGGCTGGTAACTGCCTTAGGGTAGAAGAAAAGCCCATTGCCTCGCAGTCTTTTACTTTTGCATTGACATAAGTATGACTCGCGCCATCATCCCCCACTATTAGTGCTGCCAAGTGAGGACGTTTCTTACCTTCAGCAACTTGCTGAAAAACTTGATCTTTAATAAACTGCTTAATCTCTTGACTAACCAACTGGCCGTTAAGTATTTGATAACTCATGGAAGTAGAAAATGATGTGCGCTAAATTTGTCGCAAAAGTACGGGATAGACCTTTGAATACAAAGTTTTTACTCAGCTTAAATTCAATCTAAAAAATTAAACCGGTCTCTCTAAAGCCTAAGCTAGAAGAATCAAAACTAAAATTGTAGGTTTGAAGTAAAAATATCTTAAAAAAGCTGCCGGCTAGCATGCTTCCATCACAATAAGTTGGATTAATCTTTATAATTAGAAAATAGCATCGGCCAATGCGATAATTGCCTCATCTCAAAAATAAGGATATGGGAATAAATTTGTATATTCAGGTACGTTTTCATAAAAATACAACCCTCGAAAATAGAGTGAGGCTTATGGAAGTAAAAATTACAAGAGTAAAATGCAATTAATTCAAATTTCAAACACAAAGACCTTTAGAAACGCTAGATAAGATTCAAGAGATATAAAAGGAAGCAACAATTTCCTGAAGAGAAAATTTTCAACATTAGAACTATAAATTGACATGGCATTTACCGATTTAAAACCTACAACAACTACCAACGAGTACCAATCCCTTTTCGATGCTCAAAAAAAAATGAGTATTCAAATGCGTACAATAGGAGTAGGAAATAGAAAAGAAAAGCTCAAAAAGCTTCAAAAATGGATTGAAAGTCATCGAGATGAAATAAAGCATGCTTTGAGCGAGGACTTTAAAAAGCCTGAAACAGAAACGGAAATGACAGAGATTTTCCCATCACTTTCAGAACTTAAGCATGCTCAAAAAAATATCGAGCAGTGGACAGCAATCCAAGAGGTTAGTAACCCACCTACCCTACTAGGTGCAAATTCCTACATCATCAAAGAACCTAAGGGCACTGCACTACTTATATCACCCTGGAATTACCCTTTTTACTTGGCCGTATCTCCACTTGTATCGGCAATCTCTGCAGGCTGTACCGCAATGATGAAGCCCTCAGAATTCACTCCATCTACATCTCATTTGATCAAGCAGATGGTCACAGACATTTTCCATCCGGATGAGGTTAGTGTAGTAGAAGGGGGCATAGAAGCTAGCCAAAAATTATTATCCTTACCCTTTGACCATATTTTCTTTACTGGTAGCCCACAAGTAGGTAAAAAGATCATGGCTGCAGCGTCGGAACACTTGACAAGCGTTACCCTTGAACTTGGTGGCAAGTCTCCTGCTGTAATCGCTAAAGATGCGGACTTAAAGGATGCGGTTGATAAAATCACTTGGGGAAAATTAATCAATGCAGGGCAAACGTGTATAGCTCCAGACTATCTATTTGTTCATGAAAGCCAAGAGGAAGAAGCAATTAATCTAATCAAGGCTAAAGTAAGAAAATTTTATGGTGTAGATCCAGCCTCTTCTCAAGACCTAGCTAGAATTATTAGTCAAAAGCATGCAGGTAGAATGCAAGAACTAATCAACGACTGTGTATCCAAAGGTGCAGAGATTGTACTAGGCGGCGATGTCAACATCACTGACCGCTACGTATCGCCTACTCTGGTTAAAAACTTAAAGCCTAATATGAAGATTCTTGAGGAAGAGATTTTCGGACCAATTCTCCCAATACTCACTTATGGTGATATACAGGATGTAATCGATTATATCAATGCCCGCCCAAAACCTTTAGCTCTTTACTTTTTCAGTCAAAGTATCGATCTGCAAAACAAGATAATAAAATCATGCAGTAGTGGGGGCATGTGTATGAATGACACAGTGATGCATCTAAGTAACCATGATTTACCCTTCGGCGGAGTGAATACGAGCGGGATAGGGAAATCGCACGGCTATCATGGTTTTCTAGAATTCACGAATGAAAAAGCTGTATTAAAGCAACGGATTGGTTTTACAGCAACCAAAGTACTTTACCCGCCCTATCGATTTACTACCAAGAAATTGAGTGGTTGGCTTTCTAAGTTGTTTTAATTTTAAGTGGGATGATAAGGGCATCAGGCATTCCTCATTTAATAATACTGATGGGCGTTTTCATTTCACAAGATGAAAAGATAAAAAACATAAAATAGCACAAACGATGTTGCAAACGATTGATTTACAAGAAGTAGTAGACCGGGCATATTAATTGATTTATCCCTTTCTAATGCCTTTTTTTTTATTACTTTTGTTATTAAAATATAATTTCAATCAAATATTTGATATGACATCCATAGCTAAAAAATTCAGAGCTGGTGTACTTCATGGTAGTGAAGTGACAGAATTACTCAACTATGCAAACAAAGAAAATTTTGCGCTGCCTGCGGTAAATGTTGTAGGTACTAACAGTGTAAATGCAGTATTAGAAACCGCCGCCGCGCTTAATAGCCCGGTGATCATTCAATTTTCAAATGGTGGTGCTCAATTTTTCGCAGGTAAGGGTCTTGACAATACAGACATGAAAGCTGCCATTCAGGGAGGTATCTCAGGTGCTCATCATGTACATATTATGGCTGAAGCTTATGGTGTTCCAGTGATTTTACATACAGATCATGCAGCTAAGAAATTATTACCATGGATTGACGGACTGCTAGATGCTGGAGAGAAGTTTTATGCGCAACACGGCAAGCCACTCTATAGCTCCCACATGCTAGACCTTTCTGAGGAGCCTTTGGAAGAAAATATTAGTATCTCAAAAGCATACTTTGAGCGAATGAATAAGATGGGTATGACCATTGAAATTGAACTTGGAGTAACAGGTGGAGAAGAAGATGGCGTGGATAACTCTGATGTAGATTCTTCAAAATTATATACGCAGCCTGAGGAAGTAGCTTATGCATATGAGCAACTAAAGCAAGTGAGTGATAACTTCATGATTGCAGCCGCTTTTGGCAATGTACACGGAGTATATAAGCCAGGTAACGTGAAATTAACCCCTGAAATCTTAAAGAACTCGCAAGAATATATCATTGAGAAGTTCAAAACTGAGGCAAACCCTGTCAACTTCGTTTTCCATGGAGGATCTGGTTCTACACAAGCAGAAATCAGAGAGGCTATTTCCTATGGAGCTATAAAAATGAATATCGACACAGATATGCAGTGGGCTTTTTGGACAGGTATCAGAGACTTCTATAAATCAAATGAAGGATATCTACAAAAACAAATTGGTAACCCTGAGGGCGAGGACTCACCTAACAAAAAGTATTATGACCCAAGAAACTGGTTGCGTAAGGCAGAAGTTGCATTCGTTGACCGATTAAAGCAAGCGTTTGATGATCTCAACTGTGTGGGTAAAAACGCATAACCATTTTTGAGGCCTTTAAAATCAAAAAAGGAGAACTTAGACGTTCTCCTTTTTTATTTACTTTCATTATAATCAAAATTATTTTGCAGCCTCAAAACGCTTGCTTACTTCTTCCCAATTAACAAGATTCCAGAATGCACTAATATAGTCAGGTCTCTTATTTTGGTATTTGAGGTAATAAGCGTGCTCCCATACATCAAGACCCAAAATAGGTGTTCCTTTCACATCGGTTACATCCATCAATGGATTATCTTGATTGGGTGTTGAGGTAACTACTAATTCGCCATTTTTAACAATTAACCAAGCCCATCCTGATCCAAACCTTGTTGCAGCAGCATTATTAAACTCTTCTTTCAATTTATCGAAAGAGCCAAAAGTTTTATCAATTGCAGCCGCTAGTTCGCCAGAAGGGTTTCCTCCACCATTTGGGCTTAGTATTTGCCAAAATAGGGTATGATTGAAGTGCCCACCGCCATTATTTCTCACAGCTGCACCCGCTTTGCCAGCTTCAACTTGAATATCTTCCAAGGACTTGCTTGCTAAATCACTGCCCTCAATAGCACCATTTAACTTTGTTACATAAGCATTATGATGCTTGCTATGATGAATCTCCATAGTCTTTGCGTCAAAATGTGGTTCTAACGCATCGTATGCGTAAGGTAGTGACGGTAGTTCAAAAGCCATAATTCTATTTTATTTCAGATTAAACATATAATTAATATCATCTTAATTTACGGAAAAAGCGCTGAAGTAGTTCACTACTCTCCATTTTTTTGACTCCCCCTTTGACCTTAACTTTTTTTGAAAAAATCTTCGTCTTATCGAAGTTTGAGAAAAAGCCCTTTTTTAAGTCCTCAGCTCCATAATAGATTTCTCCAATTTGACTCCATGCAATAGCACCGGCACACATGGTACAAGGCTCTAAGCTTACATAGAGTTGACAATCACTTAAGTATTTACTACCAAGAGCCTCACATGCGGTTGTGATCGCCAAAACCTCTGCATGCGCAGTACAATCATGAAGTTTTTCTGTCTGATTATATGCCTTAGCAATAATACGACCCTCGCACACCACAATTGCCCCGACAGGAATCTCACCATCTAAAAAAGCCTCCTCTGCGAGTCGTAGGCAAATACCCATATAGTCATCCGGCTCTTTGCTTATCATAGGCTTTTCTTTACCTTCACGGTACTGAATATCTCATTTGCAACAGGCTCCCAGCGCTTTTTGTTAGCGAGATCGCAATTAAAGTTGAAAAGAAGGGTCTTACCATTCTTTGCTAAATACATCAAATGATGATAGGTGCGCCTATCAGCTTGTTTTCGAAGAGAATTGGGGTCGCCCTCAATTAAAGATTCAAAGCGAAAAACCACATAAACTTCTCCATTGATCTCCTGAATAGTCTCTTCAAGAAAGTTGACATCCATAAAGATCTGACGAATACTGCTTTTGAAAAACTTCTGCATTAATTCATGATCTCCTTCTTGCCACTGAGTGGAAGAAAAATTTATAGAAAGATCTACATCTCTATAAGGAGAGGTGAATACAGCTACTGGCAAGCGATAAGATTCATATTTACCTAATACCTCCTGCTCCGGCATTAACTGAAAATCTTCAGGAATATCGATAAGCAAGGCTTTGATTGGCCTAACCGTTTTCAATTTAACAGGAACCGCCTGTTGCGCATAAACATCACCAGACCAAATTATACACATGATGGCGCACAATAAAAATAGCGAATGTCTATTCTGTTTAGTTACTTTTTTGTTATTAAAGAAGTTCATCATTACGACTGAAAGAGATTGACAATTATCTTTGTACCACAATTACAATGAATAGGGATTGACACAAACGCTCTCCTTGTTCATTGAATCGACAGAGATTCTATAGGACAATGCAAAGATGTATTCATATACCGAAAATTGTAGGCTCAAATAAAGTTATCGTCTTTGAATTTAAAATTTAATAGCCATTGCTTTATAAATTCATGAAAACTGCGTTAACAACAAATCTTTATAAGGCAGTAATCTGTATCATGTATTCTTTTTAGCCGATACTAAAAAAACTACATGAAATAATTAGGAGACACGTTTCAACATAAATCTGCTAGAAGCACACGCAACAAATATTTCAAGGCTATTAATTGATCATTTGCTAACTTCCTCCTGTGCCGCCATCAAACTCCTTTGGATACTTTGGGTAAAAAACACTTGATTGGTAAGTCTAGTCAAAAACTCCAAACCTAACGACCTTACTATTAAGCAATTGTGACATAAACATCAGCAAGCAATGCTCTATCAAAGTGACATAACACCTTCAATGGTCGAAGCCTTTTTGTAAACATTAATGATATCATCAGCAGAAGAAGCCATCATCTTACAGGTTACGCTGATATAAGTACCTTTACTCGATGCCTTTTTTGTTGTTTCATGATTACCAAGTATTTGTTCAATTTCATTTACTTTATCATTGGGTACAATAAATTTAAACATATAAATAGAAGGCCATGCATATTCAGCATCTAGTTTTTCTTTAAACTGATCAAGTCTATTATCCAGTGACATCTCAATAAAGGTTTTAAACAAGAATAGGCCGACTCGAGTCGACCTATTGCTCTAAATATTAATAATTGGTTATGTAAGCCATCTTAGTTAAACTCTCTTAAAAGGAGTGGAACACAAGAACACTAAAAGAATCTATATCGTTTATCTACAATATCAGCATGTTTTTTAATTGCATCGGAAAGATTTTGAGAGATCTGACTTCTCCTTGCAGATATTAAAACATTTGCTGAAGATGAATAATCAGCAACTTCTGGTGCTTCGGTAATATTATTTAATCTTACAATGAGAACTCCTCCTTCTTCTGCAGCTGGTTCCGAAGTTTCACCCGATTCGAGAGCAAACAGCTTACCTAGTGACTTTGAGGCATATCCAACACCTGATATAGACGAAGCGCCCATTTTCTGAGATGGTATGTTCCCCTGATTGGCATCGCCGTATGCTGCCATTTTATCTTCAAGGGTGCCATCAATACTATTCAGTTTATCAACGATAATTTGTGCTTTCTTTTCTTTGGTAACTCTTCTTCTAAGATCCTCTCTGACTTGATCTACAGATGCAGTACCCTCATCATTCTTACTAGTAAGAACAGCTACCATGTAGCCCTGATCAATGTCAAAAACATCTGACACATGCCCTATCTTAGCGTCTCTAAATGCCCATTGAATAGCATTTCTAGATCCATTTAGTCCCCTAATTCTGCTTTGATTTTTTCTTAAACCATCAGCTCTTTCTACATTCACTCCCATTTGCTTTGCTAATTCCACGAAATCATCGAATTTAGAAGCACTAGAAGCGAAATTATCAGCTTTTCTGTAGACATCATCAATGGCTTCGTCACCAGCAAAAAGCTCTCTTCTTATTGAAGCAATTTTGTATTGCTCTGCGAACTTAATGTCTGTGACATCTATTATGTGAAACCCAAAATTAGTTTCTACTAATTCAGGAAGAAGACCAGTATTAGTTCTTACAAAAACTGCCTTCTCAAAAGCTGGCACCATTCGTCCTCTTGTGAAATAACCTAAATCACCACCTTGCTGTGCGGTACCATCAGAACCATATTCGGCAGCAAGTACAGCGAAATCTCCACCAGCTCTTAATTGATTTAATACACCTTCCGCTTTTTCTCTTTCTGACTCTTTTTCATCAGGCCCTAAGCCTTGAGTAGAAAATAGAATATGACGAGCTTCTACACTATCAGCAGCATTACCTAAAACAGCTGATACCTTATAAATAGTATAATTACTTCCACTTTGAAAAGGTCCGTATACTTCTCCTTCTTGTAGATCTTCAGTATTTTTCAGGTCATTAGGTAATCTTGACTTTGCAACTGTCTGAAGAGCTGAACCGCCTTCGGTATTAACAAATGCGAAAGAAGAATCATCAGCGGCTCTTCCAAACTCCTTTTTAAGGTCTTCCATTCTTTCTAGGAAGACCGCTGAATCTTGAGAACTTGGCACAATTCTGAAGTTCACATAAGAAATGGATCTTCCAGCCTCTTGCTCATACATAGATTCATTTCGTTTTAGAAAATCTCTAAGGTCTGAATCAGATATTTGAATTAAGCTATCTGGTATCGCAAAATAGGGTACATACAGGTAGTCGAAATCTGCAACAGTATTTTCTTCTTGATGCTTTCTTTTTGCTTCTTCCTTATTGACAAAAGTAGATCTAATAGCCAGATTGTCATACTTTAATCTCAACCGAGAGGGTAAAAGACTCTGCTCAAAAGAAATCCATTGTGCTCTTTGATTAGCAGGAAGGCTTCCTAATTGTTGTAGGTACATTAAAAGTTGCTCTTTGTCGAACTCCCCTGTTTCTGGATTTGAAAAGGCTTGTCTGATTTCAGGATTTACATTTTTACCCTGAATCATATCTACTAATTCTTCCTCTGTAACTTCTATTCCTAGCTTATCATATTGCTTTTGGAAAGCATACTTTACAATCAAAAACTCCCATGCTCTATTTCTGATATCTGAAAGCTGGGTCTCGGATGGGTTATATCCATTTTGTTGTACGAAAGAAAATCTAAACTCTTCTACTTTCTGTTGAAACTCTTGAATGGATATTTTATTACCAGCAATTTCACCAACATTATTATCCTGTCCACCCAATAAGGTCGAATTAGGACTCAAAATGTCGCCACCTACCAAGAATAATATCAATCCGAAAGCTATCACACCGATAGCTAAGCCTGTTTTCTCTCTAATTTTACCTATTAATGCCATTTCGTTTTATTTAAAAGTGCCCAAAAATAACAGGATTAACGTTTAAAATCAACGCTATTCATGAAATTCGAGCGGAATATATTGCTTTTACCTTTTGACTTATTGAAATTTAACCGAACACATATTATGCATTTAGATTTTAATCGACTGCAAATCTAATCATACTAAAATAAATGAAAATGATTTTACAGAATTTATTTACTCAATTTTCTACGAAGTTTTACAAGTTCAATTTTATTTTGTGTCATTGACACAATTTCAAACTCAAAATCTCCAATATCTATCAACTGCTTAGGTACAGGAATGTCCTCTAAAAAATCGATGATCAATCCGCCAAGGGTATCGAAATCACCCTCAGGCAAGTCCCAACCATACTTTTCATTTAAATTATCAATTTCCAATCTAGCACTTAAAAGATATTCATTTTCAGAAATTTTTTCTTCTCTTAAGGTATCACTATCATGCTCATCTTCAATCTCTCCAAATATCTCTTCAATGATATCTTCTAGCGTTACAATACCGCTCGTTCCTCCAAACTCGTCCACTACCACGGCAATACTTTTCCGTTCTTTGATAAAGCGAATCATCAAATCATTGACAGGAGTCACTTCAGGTACAAAGCTCATCGTATTGAGCACCTCTCTTATAGTTTTTGGTTTTGAGAACATAGAAATCGTGTGACAAAACCCGATTACATCATCAATGGTATTATTAATAATTACGATTTTAGAATGTCCACTTTTAGTAAAAGCATCAGAAAGAACATCAACACTTTCTGAAATATCTACCGATACAATCTCCGTCCTAGGAATCATGCAGTCCCTAACCTTTACACTTTTAAAATCTAGGGCGTTTTTGAATATTTTTGTATTTACTTCACCTACCTCTTTCTTCTCATCAGCTTGTTCTATGGTGTTTTGAATAAAATGATTAAGATCCGTCAGATTAAATACGGGTTTATCCTCTCGGAATGAAAACTTAAATCCGTAAGTGATCAAAAGTTTACTCAACCAGTTAAGTACAATACTGAAGGGGAGTAATAAATAGTAAATAATGACTATCGGAATGGTAAAAAAATCTAATGCAGCGTTGGCATTGATCAAAAACAGACTTTTAGGTAAAAACTCAGCAGTAACTAAGACAATTATCGTTGAAAAGACCGTTTGAAGAATCAAAACAGATGCGTCTGTATTGATTGACTCTGGTAGTGTTTGCTGTATTAAAGGCTCAAAAAACCTTGCCATCAAAACACCATAAACTACTAACGAAATGGTGTTACCAAGTAAGGTAGAAGTGATAAACCTAGAAGGGTTTTGAAAAAGATGAGACAAAAGCTTGCTTGAAAATCTCCCTTGATTTTTTTGGAGTTCGATCTGCAATTTATTCGCTGAAACAAATGCAATCTCTATTCCAGAGAAGAAGGCCGAAAAAAGCAGCGTAAAGAATATATATATTAAATATGAACTCTCCATTCAATTTATAACTAACGCTTTTTTCTTATTTTTTTATTTTTTGATTCGGACGATCGACGCTTATCAGTCTTTTGGTCAACAACATTATTTTTCCTGTAACCATAATAAACTAATGCAGCCACTGAAACCATAAAAGCCCAATAAGCCTCCGCAATAGTGGCCACAAATAACTGATGTACCCCTATAATAAAAAAAGCGACACCAGAGGAAAATAAAACCGCATCTACAAACTTCATGATTAGCTATTGTTATTCTATACAATCAAAAACAATCATTTATCAGGAATTGGTAATTACCAATTCCTGATAAATAAATGTACCACAAATATAAGCGCGTTCCTAACTTCACCTATTCACTAAAACCTGTTCTATGATAAAAAATGAATTACAAAGAAAACATTATCTCCATAAAGACATCAATCAATTGATAGGTATTAAAAACTGTAGTAAGAACCATTCCCCCACAATTAGGACTAACATGGCTCTATATTCAACCGATCAAGCTTTTCCTATTTTGTTTATAAATACCCAAAAATCAAACCAATTACGGAATAGAACAAGCGTCATTCTGTTTGGATTTGATACATCTTCACAATGAGGCTCCTTTGAAAAGGTATTTATTTTTAAGGTTCCTTAGAGGCAAAATCACCAATTGGCTTGAGTATTGTGTAAGAACTGAAATCTTGTTTTGCCCTCATTCCCTCACCTTTGAGTACATCACCTTCTTCTTCAATGACTACAAAAGTATCCGTATGTACTTCACCAATGCTTGGTTCCCAATAGAGCACTTCACTACTCATTCTTTGGTCTTTCACTCTTGATTCTACTACAACATCGCCTTGACCTTTATAAATATTATCTTTTTGAGTATAGTAGCAATAATCGGCCCTAAGCGTTGAACTTATATTTCCATCTTCGTCATAAAACTCTAGATAAATCCCGTCTGGATACTCTCTATCGCTATTCTGCAGTTCTAGTTGCTTGGGTGTTTTAAGTCTCACCTTTACAATTGCAGAATCAGAATATAGAGTCTCTACGTTAGTTACCTCCATCATAGGACCTTCGTATATTTGCATTTCATCTATACTTCTAGATTCACAAGCAAGAAGAACTGAAAAAGATACTAAAAGAAGAAAAAAAGGCTTTTTCATAGTAAACAAAAAAGGTATCCATATTAAGCTTATGAATACCTTTTTAATGTATTTATAATTTAACTATCGAGTCTTCAAAGTTACAGTTTCATTTATCCAGCATTCAACCTTAAAAGAATCTCCCTCAACATAGTCGTAATCAAAAAGCTCACTTTTTGAAGGAAACTGTTCTGCTGCAGCTTGCATCTTTGAGGAATTCCCACCTTTTGCAAACATATCATAGGCTGCAATAAAGATAGCTCTGTCCGCTACAGGACTAACACCTTTTCTGCAGGATTCAAAGCTATTCATATAAAGTTGTCCTATAAAATTATAGGCTTCTTTTTTAGTAGGATCTAACCCTACTGCCGTAAGAGCAGCTGACCTTGCAGCGTTTTTGGACCCACTTCTAGCGTGTACATCTGCAATATCCATGTGCAAATCAGCTTTCTTATCGTTACTTTCCATCATTTCTATTGCATCTTTATAATAAGCAATAGCTTTTTCAGGCTCACCATTAGTTTTTGCTCTAGATGCAAGGATTTTAGCAAGCACCGCTGATGGTTCTTCTTTATAGATTGGCTGCGCTACTTCTATAAAGATATCTGTATCAGTACATTTACCTGTAAGAAGTAGTTGAAAAACTTTCTTTGCATACTTCATATCGTCAGGATTTGCTCTGAATCGATCCATCATATTGTCTTCCACAAATATACAGTCAATGGTGACCATAGAGGCTAACATATCATCAAGGCTTTCTTTATATCTTTGATAAATGGAAACCTTATTACCATTGGCAATATTGGCTTCTATTACATCATTGATTACATCATACACTTTTAGAACGTCCTCATCAGTAACATCCCCACCAGTAGACTGGTATGCTTTTAAGGCTGCCATGTAGGCGATGGTGTTATTGGCCATGGTGTTTTCACCATTCAACTCGAACGCTTTCTCGAACAACTCAAGTAGCATAGGGTAGCTTTCTTTTCTTGTTCGCTTCAATTTGTAAGCCGCGAAGGCTTTTCGATTGAGCACATATGCCTCTTGTCCAAAGTACTTGATTCGATCGTCATACATCATTAAAGCCGAATCTTCATAAATCAACTTTTGTGCATCGTTTTTCTCAGCATTAGCTAACTCCTCAAAAATATTTGCTCCATTGATATAAATACTTGGATTCAAATCAGGGGCATTAGCGAGGAGCCAATGTAGATGCTGCGCAGATTTTTTAAAGTCGCCCGACTTCATGTAGTCTACGTAGAGTACATTCTTCTCTTCTGCCTTAGATTTATTTTCAGGCCAATTCCAGCCTGATTGTGCACTCAAACTCGTACTCATGACAAGGATAACCAAGCCAAGTAACAAAGATTTATATCCGTTCATAATTGTGTAGTTTAGTCGTATTTTCTTTGAATGAACCAACGGTCGCTAAAACTGAATCCCATGTAAATATTAAAATGTTGCTCAGAGACTTCTAGGTTTTGATTAAGTGCCCTGAAACCATATCTAGCACCTAGGTTAATGGTTGATAGGTTAGCTAATGGTAAGCCTACTCCAAAATTAATACCAAAATCTGAAATTTGTAAATTTTCCGAAACAAAAGGAGTTTCTTCGTAATATAATCCAAACCGATATAAAGATCTTTTAAAATAACTACTTACTGAAGTAATATCTGGAATCCACTCCACACCTACAACAGCTCTCATGCTATTTCTTAATCCTTCATTAGTTCCCGCAGGATTCCTGAAGTCTGCCCAATTTTGAAGATGTAGGTCAGCTCCAACAGTAACCTTATTTACTTTTTGATAACTTAATCCGAATGCCAACTTTTGAGGCAATACAAATTGTCGTACTTCTCTATTAACTGTTGTGTCAGAAACTAAACTCCCACCTACACGCACAGACCTCCCTAATTGATCTACGCGATCAACAATCGAGATAGTATTCGCATCTATATCACCTCCTAAAGTATAAGTTGCCCCTAAGTTAAATCTTTTTTCATCTGATAATCTGTAAGTGTAATTTGCACCAAGTTTGGTTTCTATCCCACTAAAAGAATATCGATCTATAAAGCTGGTTCTAAAGTCAGAGCTCACCCCTTGGCCTGTCAAACCTGTAGTAATGGTCCTATCTATTGTACCGAACAAATAAGAAAACCGAACGCCAAGATTAAATCCATTAAATAATCTTCCTCCAGTAGCCCAATAAGCCTCTGTAATACCTCCAAAACCACTGCTCTCAAATACTGCATTAGTACTTGTCCCTTCAATCGGAGTATTCGATGTATTGAGGTAGTTCATCTGACTGTAAGGAGCAATACCAAAGCTGGTTGCTAATTTTCCATTAACAACAGGGAAGGCCAAAGCTATGTAGTTCAATCCTCCACCCCAATTGTCTCCACTTTCACCCAAACGGGTAGAAAATCTTGTATTTGTTATGTTTATACCAATATCAAAGATGGTTCTTGTGTTCAATGTAAGTAAAGCGGGGTTCATATTATTAATGAAGAATGGTGACCCATTACTAATCCCTAATCCACCCATTGCCTCATTATGGCTTAAAGCACCAAAATTGACATCACCAATTCCTTGTAAACTATATGCGGACCTCCCCGACTGCGCCAACAATACATAACTACTCAATATGAGTAGTGTACTAATAAGCGTAAATTTCCCTAAACTCATCCTATTCATTTAATTTTGAAATTGCATGCAAACCTAATAAAACCAAGTCCGGAATCACAACTATTGGACCTTCTATTTTTGATTTAAAATAGGCAGATGCCCCACCACAAAGTATAATTCTGTCTAAACCATACTTAGAGTCATAATATTTTATAAATCCTTTCACTTCCTCGAGAGTACCTTGCATTACTCCTGCCATGATGGATGTCTGAGTATCTACCCCTTCAAAGTCAAATTCTGCAGACCCTTTTATCAACGGTAAGGCTGAAGTATAATTATTGAGCG
Source organism: Cyclobacteriaceae bacterium (assembly GCA_020832375.1). Lineage (GTDB taxonomy): Bacteria > Bacteroidota > Bacteroidia > Cytophagales > Cyclobacteriaceae > JAFIEW01. The sequence continues at coordinate 47,251 of JAFIEW010000006.1, read as the reverse complement.
AAGAAAATTTTAAGTCCACACCAGGAGATATGGCACCCCCGAAATAATCACCAGTCGCCGTCAAATAATCGTAGGTGTTGCAAGTCCCCATATCTACTACAAGGCAACTAGTAGAGGGATAGAGTGAATAAGCGCCACATAAGGCGGCTAAACGATCCTGGCCTAGCTTATCTGGGCTTTTATACTTTACCTTGAGCGGAAGCTTAATTTGATCATCATTCCTCAAAAAAATTAAAGACTCAATATCTAATCTCTCCCACAGATCAGTTTCCTGATCATGAAAGGTGGTTACCGAGCTTATCGCTATACGGTAGCGCTGATTTGAATCGAAAACATCTGTCGAAATAGCCTCATCCTTTTTGAAATGATAACTGCGAATAATCTCCCCTTTCTCATTGAAAAAAGCCAGTTTCTTCCTGGTATTACCGTAATCAACTACTGCTATTTGGCTTGATCTAGTCACGCGGCTCTGTTGTAGTTTCTACTTCTTTGAAAAACACCCCTTGGCGAATCAAAATAATGGATACTCCTATGAAGATAGCGGAATCTGCAATATTGAAAATCGGCCAAAGCGCCATGTACTTATCACCCCAAAACGGAATCCAAGACGGTAAATGCCCTTCCCAGATATCTACATAAATCATGTCAATTACCTGACCATGAAAAAGATCGAATGGAGCATTATAGGGAGTATTGTTTAAAAGAATACCATAAAAAGTACTATCAATTACATTACCCACAGCGCCTCCAAGTATGAGCGCGACGCACCACAAAAAACCTGGGTGTGCTTTTTCAGTTTTGGCCATATAATATAAATAGTAACCAATACCCGTCATGGCCACAATACGAAATAAAGTAAGAATCAACTTACCATAGTCAGTCCCCCACTGAATGCCAAAGGCCATACCTGGATTAAGAGTGTAATGCAACTTAAACCAATCTCCAATTAGCTTAATTTGACCAAATGAGCCCATATCCATGTAGAAATGAACCAAAAGCTTAGTCAGTTGATCTATAAGGATCACTCCTAAGCTGAGAAAAAAATATTTCCTGATTTCCAACTTAATTGACTTTAGTTACCTTCACTTCTAACGCAGTGCCATCCAAATCCAATACCTGAGCGTCATCCAATGTAGCGGTGACGACCAAATCTTGAGCCTGCGTTTCAGCACAAATATATTGCTTATTGACCGCTAGCGCATCACTAATGAGCGCATCAGAGTCTTTAATCTGAACCACTACCTTATCTTGTACTTCAAGCCCCATGTCTTTGCGAAGATTTTGTATCCTATTGACAACATCTCTCGCAATACCTTCTTTGCGCAAATCATCGGTGATTGCCACATCTAGCGCCACGGTAATACCATTAGCATTGGCTACCGACCAGCCAGGCATATCTTCGGAGGTAATCAAAACATCTTCAAGTGTGATCTCAAATGGTTCACTATCTAACGATAAATTAAACTTACCCGTATTTTCTAACTGCATAATATCCTCTTGGCTCATTTCACCTACTGCCTTGCCAAATGACTTTATCTTAGGCCCGAGTTGCTTACCCAATTTCTTAAAGTTAGGCTTGATGCTTTTCGTTAAAATACCCGCAGTATCCTCGATATATTCAATTCTCTTCACATTGACCTCTGAAAGTATCAAATCTTCTACCGCATTGATATACTCTTTTATCTTATTATCAGTGACGGGGATGAGAATGCGAAAAAGTGGCTGTCTCGTTTTGATAGTGTCTTTTTTCCTTAAGCTGTGCACCAATGAACTCAGGTTTTGAGCGAGCGCCATTTTTTGCTCCAAATCAACATTGATATAAGCCACTTTTACCTCAGGCCAATTACTCAAATGAACAGAATCTACCCCCTGCTTACCACTCACTTTATTAAGATCTCTAAATAAGTGATCAGCATAGAAAGGCGAAATTGGTGCCATCAGCATACTTACAGTTTCAAGTACTTCATAGAGTGTCTGATAGGCAGCCATTTTATCGGTGGAATATTCTCCCTTCCAGAACCTTTTCCTATTCAAGCGTACATACCAATTACTCACATCGTCGATCATGAAGTCTTGCACCAAGCGAGCGGCTTTGGTAGGCTCATAATCCTGATAGGCAGCGGTCGTCTTTTGTATTACAGACTGTAGCTTACTCAGTATCCATCGGTCGCTCTCCGATCGATCAGAAAGCGCCAAGTCAGCCTCTTCGTACTTAAAGCCGTCTAAGTTAGCATACAATGCAAAGAAATTGTAAGTATTGTGAAGGGTACCAAAGAAACGTCGCTGCACCTCCGCTACTCCCTCTAAGTTGAACTTCAGGTTATCCCACGGATTGGCATTACTGATCATATACCAACGAGTAGCATCAGGACCATACTGCGCTAAAGTCTCAAATGGATTCACAGCATTGCCCAATCGCTTAGACATTTTATTACCGTTTTTATCCAAAACTAGCCCATTGGCAATCACATTCTTAAAGGCTACTGAATCAAAAAGCAAGGTTCCAATTGCGTGTAAGGTAAAAAACCACCCCCTTGTTTGATCTACCCCTTCAGCGATGAAGTCTGCGGGAAAATTATCTTGAAACTCATTCCCATTTTCAAATGGATAGTGCCATTGTGCATAAGGCATTGCACCACTGTCAAACCATACGTCGATCAGATCAGTCTCTCGAGTCATCTTTTGTCCGCTATCACTCACCAGGTATACCTCATCAACAAATGGCCTGTGCAAATCAAAGTCATCACCAATCTCATTTTGCTCAATACCCGCTGCAATGGCTTTTTGTACTTCCGCCTTTAGCTCATTGATAGAACCAATACACTTCAGCTCTTTGCCATCTTCACTCACCCATATAGGCAAGGGCGTACCCCAATAGCGAGACCTACTCAAGTTCCAGTCCACTAGATTTTCAAGCCAATTACCAAAACGCCCTTTACCTGTAGACTCTGGCTTCCAGTTAATGGTATTATTCAGCTCTACTAGGCGGTCTTTCATGGCAGTGGTTTTGATAAACCAACTCTCTAGTGGATAGTATAAAATAGGCTTATCTGTTCTCCAACAGTGAGGATATGAGTGTTCGTATTTTTCTACTTTAAATGCTTTATTCTCCTCTTTCAGTTTGATAGCAATCAGTACATCGGTAGACTTATACTCAGGGTCTGACTCATCGGCTCCATCATAATTTTTAACCGGCATACCTGCGAAATCGCTAATTTCTTTTACAAACCGCCCCTGCTTATCAACGATCGGCACTTCATTGCCCTGCTCATCTCTCACCATCACACCTGGCACGCCGTTTTCAACGCAGGCTTTGTAGTCATCTGCACCAAAAGTTTTTGACAAATGTACGATACCAGTACCGTCTTCAGTGCTCACAAAGTCAGCACTTAGCACAGTAAATGCTGGTTTATCCAAAGGCACATAGTCGAGCAATTGCTCATAATTCAAGCCTACCAATTCGCTTCCCTTCCTTTCCCCAATTACTTCATAAGGAATGAGTTTATCTCCGGCTTTATAGTCATTGACGGCAACATTCTTTGCCTTCGGATTAAAATAATTACCTACTAATTCCTTAGCAATGATCACATTTACAGGAAGGTAAGTGTAGGGGTTGAAGGTCTTTATTAAAAGATAGTCAATATTTTTACCTACTGCCAGTGCCGAGTTAGCTGGCAATGTCCATGGAGTGGTAGTCCATGCCAAGAAGTACACATCTCCATCCACATCAGCAAAATGTTCTTGCTTATCAGCTACGGTTAGTTTAAACTGTGCCGTGATAGAGGTGTCTTTAACATCTTGATAGCATCCGGGCTGGTTGAGCTCATGAGAGCTAAGTCCAGTACCTGCAGCGGGGGAATATGGTTGGATTGTATAGCCTTTGTATAAGAGTCCTTTGTCGTAGAAACGCTGTAGCAGATTCCAAACAGACTCTATATAGCCTTGCTCAAAAGTAATGTAGGGGGATGAGAGGTCTACCCAATACCCCATCTTACGGGTCAGATCATCCCACTCATCCTTAAAGCGCATCACCGCTTCTCTACACTTTTTATTATACTCTTCAACAGAGATTTTCTTGCCAATATCCTCTTTGGTGATGCCCAATTCCTTCTCCACTTGCAGCTCTACAGGCAACCCATGCGTATCCCAACCCGCTTTTCGCTTCACTTGGTAACCTTGTTGGGTTTTAAAGCGACAAAAAATATCCTTCACGGTACGCGCCATCACATGGTGAATTCCGGGGGTACCATTAGCAGAAGGCGGTCCCTCAAAGAAAGTAAAAGATTGCTGACCTTCACGCTCAGAAATCGTGCGCTCGAAAATCCGCTCCGATTCCCAAAATGCCCTTACCTCCTCGGCTACCTCAGCATAATTTATTCCTTTGTACTCTGTATACTTCATGGATATATTATCGTTTGTATTTTTTATTTTTTCTTCTTTTCGTGGAATGAGGACAGAAGTCTGCTTCCATTCATCTATTTATCTTCATTCTCCTCATATTGCTGCGCTTCCTTTTTACTCGGATTAAATATGATTAGCAATGAGGGTAGTAAGGTCAAGTTGGTAATCATAGCCACCAACAATGTGATACTCGTCAAAATACCTAAAGCTACCGTACCTCCAAACTCTGATCCTGCAAAAATCACAAAACCAAAGAACAAGATAATGGATGTATAAATCATACTTGCACCTGTTTCTTGAATACTCTTTGATATAGCTACATTGATTTTAAATCGATTAGCCACCAACTCCTGACGATATTTCGCTAAAAAATGAATGGAATCATCAACGGATATACCAAATGCAATACTAAAGATGAGTGCAGTGCTTGGCTTAAGATGAATGCCCATGTAGCCCATCAATCCCGCCGTCACCAATAGAGGGATCATATTGGGAAGCAAAGATATCAAAATCATTTTGAAGCTTCTGAAGATAAGTGCCATGATGATCGAGATGATCAAAAAGGCCAGAAGCATGCTTTGCACCAAATTATCAATGAGATAACGTATACCCTTTACAAATAACTTAGTAGAACCTGTCACCTCCACTCGCTCAGATTCATCAGCAAAAATAGCGTCGATCTTGGGTTTGATCTGATACTCTATGAGACTATCCATTTTCTTTGAACCCAAATCAGCCATTTGAATGCTCATGCGCACTATGCTACCGGTGCTATCTACCAATGAGCTCATTTGAGAGCCTGCAAAACTATCTTCACTTCCTTTAAGGTAAGAAAGCACGAATGCTCGGTCTTGGTTGTTAGGTAAAGAGTAGTAGGCGGGATTATTGTTGTAGTATGCCTGACGAGCTGCTTTCACAAAGTTAACCACCGATAGTGGTGGTGCCATTTCGGGAATAGAGTCCAAATAGGCATCTAACTCATCAACTTTACGCAAGAATGGCAATCGACTAACTGCATTTTTTCTTTCTGACTCAATGATAATCTCTAGAGGCATCACCCCACCAAATCTGGACTCAAAAAATCGTAAATCTTTCTTCGCTTGACTTTCCTCAGGGATATCATCAACCATATAAGAAACTGCCTCCAGTTGCCTGAATCCAATCACAGCAATAACGACTACTACCCCCATCACGATAAAAACCTTTTTCCTATGATGGAAAACGATTATTTCCAAAAGATCTAAAATTTTGGTCAGTGACTTAGATTCTAGATGCTTCAGCTGTTTCGGGCCTGGTGCTGGTAGTAATGCAAAAATATTTGGAATAAATAGAAGCGTAACCAAGAATGTAGCCATAATATTCAACCCAGCTACTAAACCGAACTCCCGCAAAAGAGTGATATCAGTAAAAATGAGTACCAACATACCTACTGCAGTAGTAAAATTGGTCAATAGTGTCACCAAACCAACCTTGCGAATCATGATGCTAAGCGATTTTGCCTTATTGTGATGCTTGGCATAGGCAATGTGATACTGATTGATCAGATAGACACAATTAGGCACACCAATTACTACAATGATAGGCGGAATGAGTCCTGTAAGCAAGGTAATTCTGTAGTCAAGAAGACTTAAAGTACCAAAGGTGAAAATAATCATGATCCCGATGACGATGAGCGGGAAGATCACAGCATAAAAAGATCGAAAGAATAAGAATAAAATAATTGCAGTGACAATGACCGACAAAATCAGGAAAAGTCTTAGTTCGTCTTTTACCTTACTTGTCATCATTGACCTGACGAAAGGAATGCCTGCATACCTTAACTGAATATCGGTATATTTCTCAAAAGATTCACCTGCACGCATTATGTCGCTCATGAGCGGTGCACGCTGCTCAGAATCCATAATGGTAGAATTGAGCGCAACAATGACTAAAGTAGCCGGACCTTCCGACGCGAAAAGTCGACGGCTTAGAATCTGCTGCTCTCGCGCTAAGGCAGTAAGACTATCCAACTCTGCCTGATCAGACGGAATAGATTCAAATAAGGGCCGAACTTTAAACTGTCTTTTCTCGGTATCTTTTTCGATCCAAGGCATCAATGGATAGGCAATCACCTGATCTACACCTCGAATCTGTGTGAGTTCATCTACATAATACTTAAACTTGGTAAAAGCCTCTAACTCGTAGATTTGACTATCTTCGATACCGACCACTAATATATTATCATCCTTTCCGAATAGCTCTCTGAAATCGTTGAAATAGAGCATATCAGGATCTTTCGGCGGTACAATTTTTGCAAATGCATAGCTCAATTGTACCTTGGATGCGTGGTAGCCCATAAAGGCAGTAGCTACTGCCAATAAGATAAATACACCAAGCCGGTACTTAAGTATGGAATGTGCGATCTTTGTCCACATGAGAGCTTATTCAATGCATGAAGGCATTGAAATAATTTTGTTTTAATGATTAAACTGACTTAAAGTCTTTGATACTGTCGTTTTAATTATCTAAATAGTTAAGAAAAAAGCTGACGTCGCTCAAAATACTATACTCAGGTTGATGATACCAATATAACTTCTTCTTAAATCCTCATCCCAAAAAACGACTTGCAAAATTAAACAAAATAATCGCCTTAATGAAATCTTGAAGCTGCAAATCAGAGTACAAGTAAGAGATTCCGTTGATAATAGTTAAGCCCTTCGTTTTCAAGTGCTCATTTTATACTGCTTTGGTAAAAGTCAAGGGTATCACTAGACTTAAACTTCTTGCATAAAGTGGTTCATCTGATTTTACCAGGAATAGAAATACCTTTGACTTTACGAAACAAAGACAAAGCCTTCGAGTCTGATAGGCCTGATATAAAATCTGTGACCTGCAGATACAGCTCATAAGGATTATTATCCTCCAGTAAGGCTTCATTAAAATCAGGCAATAAGCGTAATACCGCCTTCGACTTAGCACCTTCTCTTTGATTTAAGCGCCTATCTTCTATGGCAGTGATAAAAAGCTCTAACAATCCCCCAATAATTTCAAAACCGGCAGCCTCAATTTCTACTACTTCCCGACTTCTGTAAATATGCTTCACGCTCAATTCAATGATCTCATCTAAGCTTGACCGATAGGGAGATTCATTCAAAATGGATTGATCAAACTCCCCTTTCAGAAGTGCTTGCTCATGATCTACAAAGATCTCCACTGTACTCTGTATCAACTGATTGATCACCATAGCTCTTAATACCGCTATTCGCTGATGCAACAGATCTATCTTACGCAGCTTTTCCGCTTTAAAATCATCACCTAATATGCCAGCAAAAAGATCTACAAGCCATTGCTCAGGTATCAATCCGAGTCGGCATCCATCTTCAAAATCGATGATATGATAGCAGATATCATCTGCAGCCTCCATCAAGAAAGTTAAGGGATGACGCTTGTATTGCTGTCCTTGAAAGATCGCAAGCTCAGGATTTACCAAAGCTTCAAATTGCTCCTTTTCAGACTGAAAATATCCAAATTTCTTGCGACTTGCCAAGCCTAGGCTGCGGTCGGCCTCCACGCTGGTGCAGGGGTACTTCGTGAAAGTGAGTAACATCGCACGCGTAAGCTTCATCTTTTCTCCTTGACTGTGAGTAAGCAATCGAAAACCTTGAGCATTACCTTCAAAATTACATAAATCAGCTACTTCAGCGGTCTGCATATCACGCATCAGCTCAGGATGTTGAATAAAAAATTCACTGATCGCTGCCTCCCCAGAATGCCCAAAAGGCGGATTGCCAATGTCATGTGCCAAACAGGCGGAAGCTACTACCGCACCCCACTCAAAAGGATCGATGCCATGACCTGAATGGCGATCTGCCAAAATCATACCCGAAGCACGACCCAAAGAACGCCCTACGCTAGACACCTCTAAACTATGCGTAAGCCTACTATGGACAAAATCATTTTCGGGAAAAGGAAAGACCTGTGTCTTGTCTTGCAGATGCCTGAAAGGAGTAGAAAAAACAATGCGGTCGTAATCGCGCTCAAAGTCGCTGCGTGAATCCCTCAGCTCCATCACCTTGCCAGTATCTTCCAGTCTCCTGCTATCCAGTAAAAGTTGCCACTGCTGTGCCTCGTTCATAATTTTGTGATATATAATTTCTTAAATCTTCATCCCTAAAAAACACTAACTGAACCTAAAAATCAAAATTAATGAAATTTTCGCTGCTTGCACCATGACCATAGCTATCAATTCAACCTCTCTCTTCGCTCACTCCAAAATTTAAGCTTCTATTACCTAACTATTTATTTCGGTGGAATGAGAATAGTATGCAATATCTGATGCATAGTTAAAGCCCATGCTAGCTTATCAATCCACTAGCCATTTGATTATATCTGAATGCATCCTAAAAAAAAGCTTGCCCTAGCATTTACCATTTTATGATGAAATAAATTAATCTTAAAAATCAACCTACTGCATCTATGAATACTTCAGTGAAACATCTGCTTGCCTTTATCATTATATGCTTTTATACTTTACAGCTATGGGGGCAAAGTGCCCATCTCAACTCCAGCGAAATGGAGGCTTTGAGATCTGAGATGATTCAGCTTTTCAATGAAGCGCGGGCTAAGGGCTGCATTTGTGGGGATGAGTACTATCCGCCAGCAGCACCTGTGGTACATGACCCTCTCTTGTCAGAACTTTCGCATGCTCACAATGTAGATATGGCGAAAAATGAATTTAGAGGTCATCAGGGATCTGACGGACGCCGCCCCGGACAGCGAGTGAACGAAGCCACCAATCAATATGCCGGAAGTGGTGAAATATTGGCTTATGGCACTGATACGCCACAAAGAAGCTTGGAAATTTGGCTCAACAGCCCCGGACATTGTGCCATCATCATGAACGCAGACTTTTCTCATGTAGGAGTAGATCGAATCGACCGCAGTCTGTATAGTGAGCATGGCAGATTTAGGTACTACTGGACCGCTAAGTTTGGTGTCATTAAAAACGAAACAATCACAAGGGAACAGGCAAAATTAAACGCACAAAAAACCTTTAGCGGGTTAGAGATCGTCGTTTATAGTCGGCCAAGTGAACCTCTTTTTGCTACCCTCAGGGAAGAATTAGAAATTACGGGTATCAACTACGATTTTCGTGATATTGAAAACCCTGATTACCAAGCAGAAGTCCGAGCCTTGAGGTATTATGCCAATCGCCGGACACCTGCAAGTTATCCCATAGTGCGCGTTGGTAACCGATTGGTGGAAAGAGTCGGTCATTTGGATGATCTTGAAAATAAACTTGAAAATGAAGCTCATACAGTCTTCACCGATGAATTTAATATATTCAATGATCAAAAAATTACAGTATATGGCAGACCGAGATGCAATCGAACGCTATTCCTGACTCGATCTTTTGACCTTGCAGGCTACAAGTATCAATTTTTGGATATAAATGCTGATAGCCGTAATCGGGATGAGATGTGGCGCTTAGTACAAAACCAAGGTGCAGGAACGAGTAGTGGAAATCGCCTACAAGTGCATTTTCCTGTAGTACAGGTTGGCAATCGATTGGCAGTAGGTGCCTCCACCTTAGAGGCTTTATTGGAAGCACTTTAATACCCGATATAATTAAATTATTTTAAAGCTACTGCAACTGTTCTTGGCTTCATGAACAGTACCCATTTCAATAATAATTGGAGGATGACACATGAAGCTATCATGAATTGAAATATGTGCTCTCTAAGGATTGATTGCAGTCCACGATCTTTATAGAGCTCTGCCAGCAGTCAAAATGGGGATTGGTCAATTTGTATCTACTCATCCCAAAAAAAGACCTCGTTTTTATCAGTTAGCCTTCGTTTCTTTACTTTCTTCTTGTTGTAGCCGGCTATATTCTTTTTGCAAGCCTTCTCGGAGAGAATAAGTCATCACCAGTAATATGATCAAAAATGGAAGCCCCGTAGTAATAGTAGCTGTCTGAAGTGCAGTCAAGCCACCACCAATGAGTAGAACTGCTGCTACCGCGCCTTCCGCATTTGCCCAAAAAATTCGCTGAACAGTAGGCACATCACGATCACCACCTGCGCTAATACTAGCTATTACAAGAGAACCCGAATCTGAAGAAGTGATAAAGAATACTGCAATCAAGATCAGCGCAATGACCGATAATACTGCAGCGTATGGAAATTCATTTAAAAAAATAAATAAGGCGGTTGCCTCATCACCACTAATTTCTTTAGCAAGCTCATTCCCTGCTTTTTGCAAATCCATGAAGATAGCACTTCCACCTGTAGCGCTCAACCAAACAAATGTCAGCAAGCCCGGTACAAGCAGCCCCCCTAAAACAAACTCTCTAATGGTGCGCCCCTTAGAAATCCGAGCAATAAACATCCCCACGAAAGGCGACCATGATATCCACCATGCCCAGTAAAAAACGGTCCAGTCACCCTGCCAATCTTCTTCCATGAATGCAGAGGTCCAAGTAGCTTGTTGGACAATCGAGCTCATATAAACCCCGATATTCTGAATGGTAGATTTGAATATAAATAAGGTAGGACCCAAGACGATCAATAATACTAAAAGCAAGGCAGCCAATCGGATATTCCACTCACTAAGTCGCCGTACACCTTTATCTACCCCCGCATAAACCGAAAAGGAAGCTATAATGGTAATGACGATAATCAATATCATCTGAACCAAAAGGGTGTTTTCAATATCTGTTAATATTTCTATTCCCGCACCAATTTGATTCACACCTAAGCCTAGAGAAGTGGCCAAACCAAAGAGGGTCGCCAGCCCAGCAAATACATCGATGGTATAGCCGATCCAGCCGTTGATTTTATCGCCCAGAAGAGGATAGAAAACCGAGCGAATGGTGAGTGGCAACTTTCGATTGTAGGCAAAAAATCCTAAGCTTAATGCAACAATGGCATAAATGCCCCATGCATGAAACCCCCAATGCATAAAACTGTAACTCATAGCCAAGGCGGCAGCATCCTGTGTGTATCCTTCACCATATGGCGGTGATGAATAATGGATCACAGGCTCTGCAACTCCCCAGAAAAGCAAGCCTATTCCTGTACCGGCACTAAATAACATGGAAAACCAAGCTATCCTAGAAAACTCAGGCTTTGAGTCAAGCCCACCTAGTTTGATACTCCCATATTTACTCGCAGCCAAGTAGATACAAAAAACAATAAAAATGTTCACACATAGGATGAAGAACCAGCCAAATGTACTGGTAACCCATTCTTTAAATTGCTTGAAAAAATCTTCCATGGGCTCTCCTACCCATAAGGTTACCACGATAAACAATACCATTAAGACCGTGGTAGGAAAAAAAATGGAACTGTTGATTTTAAAAAAGCGATTGGATATCATAAAATTTTAAGCTTTAATTTAATGAGACATCTAAAGACATTTACCATCTTTTGATTGAATAACTTGGCACGAGATCGAGCCTCCTAGAGCTAAAGAATCACCACCTAAGGTGATATCATTTGTTGAATGAGCTGAGAATGGAGTTCACTAGCTATTTATTTAAGAAGATAACTGCATTAAACAATTAGTTAAAGGATGAAATGTTTGGCCACCACATGCTATACCACCATCTGTAAGTTCACTTTTCATAAAAGAGGGTTTCTTAATAAAAATGAACTGGCCTTACATAATAAACCATGTTACAGAAAGCTCAATACGAAAACAACTAAAGCCAACGCTCACACAAAAAAGACATAATGAAGCCTTTTTAAGTGTTTAAAAGCATTAAAAATTGACTCTAGAAGCCTACAAAACCCCAAACTTGTTACAACAAAACTTTTGGTGCATCCTTTGTAAACCACCAATTAAGGCCATTCCAAAACGCAATTAATAGTAATATCAATTTGTATAGGGTCTTTTGGCTTGGCTAATTAGGGTCTGCTTAAAAACAGCTAAATTGTTGATAAATAAATCATAAAGTCTGTACTTTATTTATTTGAGTGCATAGTTATTAAGTGATAATGCTTGCACCAAGCATTATCGTAATTTGTGATTCGTAAATCTTAAGTGATATTTATTTGAAAAAAGCTTAAAATAAGCTTCTTGAAATATATCATTTTTTCCATCAAATAAGACAAGCGAACCTTGTGCCGCCTCGAACCTATTGTACTTGGGACTTTTTAAACAAGCCCTTATTAGATACTTGGCATTGCTTGTAGGCACTAAATTATTAGTCAACTATGGCAGAAAAACCACCATTTTGGCAGTTATCAGACGATTTGTCAGCAAACTAATTAATTATATAAAAAACTACCTAAACCTATCTAGCGCAAATACGGCGGATTAAGCATAAAATAACCCTATTGCTAAAAAATCAGTATATATTATGTATAATTCTTGCACTTGAATGATTAACCAAGTCATAAATATATGCTCAAGGAAATTTTAATTTATTGAATAATCCATGCAGCATAATCACCAAAAAAGCGTAATTTATTCAGATCAAAGTATATTTTCCTTGACCAGATGTGTTTATAAACCACCATCACACCAAGGCTTATTTGAATCTATTTAGATATATGAAAATGCCAAGTTTGATGAAAATTTTTAACCAAAAAATAAAACATGAAAGTATTAGTAATTGGAGCAGGAAACATGGGATTAACCTATGCAGAAGGAATGGCCAGCTCGAGTCATTTAAATCGCAAAAACCTTAGGATATTTGACAATTCCCCAGAAAAAACCCTGTCTTTAATTAAAATCCCTCATTTTGATGTATATGAAAAATTAGAGGACTGCCTTTCAGATTCGGATATCATATTTATTGCCGTAAAGCCTTACCAGGCAGATGATTTATTCGACAAAATGAGACCACACTTAAATTCGGGTCAAATTTTTGTATCTCTAATGGCAGGAGTGACCATCGAATCAATACAGAATGGACTAGGTCAGAAAAAGGTGGTACGTACCATGCCCAATCTTCCTGCCCAAGTAGGAAAAGGAGTCACCTCTTATACTGCCTCTGAAGAGGTGAGTCGCATAGAACTTATTATGGTTCGTAACCTATTGGACACAACAGGTGAATCGATTAAAGTGGAAAGTGAAAAATTTATCGACGCCAGCACTGGTATTTCTGGCAGTGGTCCTGCTTATGTATTTTATTTCATGCAGTCGATGCTGGAAGCAGCTCAAAAGATGGGGTTCTCAGAAAATGATTCTAAAGTGTTAGTTTCGCAAACTTTTGAAGGTGCTGTCACCCTATTTAAAAATGAAGACATCTCACCTGCCACTTGGATGAAAAGAGTAGCTTCTAAGGGTGGTACTACTCGGGCAGCCCTAGATTCTATGGAAGATAATAATGTAAAAGAGCTTATTCAAGAAGCCGCCTATGCTGCCTTTGATAGAGCAGTAGAATTAGGAAAAGAAAAGCAAACAGAACCTACCAAATAAAATCATGAGTGATATTAAAAGAGTCGTCATTAAAGTGGGCACTAATGTGATGACCAATAAAGATAACCGGATCGTAAGACCGGTTTTACAAAGAATAGTGTCACAAATCGCCGAATTGTATGAACAAGATATACTTTCTGTATTAGTTTCTTCGGGTTCGGTCATTGCCGGCAAAGAAGTATTTGGCAAGTGCAAAATTAAAGATAAAAATCAGCGCAGACAGTTTTTTTCAGCCATCGGTCAGCCCCGCATGATGAAAATGTACTATAACTTCTTCCACGACTACGGAATGAAATGTGCGCAAGTGTTGGCTACTAAAAGAGATTTCAACCCTGGCAAGCATCGTGAAAATATGGTCACTTGCTATGAGGCTTTACTGTCGCAGGGAGTGATCCCAATTGCCAACGAAGATGATGCGGTCTCGCTCACCATGTCGATGTTTACCGACAATGACGAATTGGCATCATTGGTAGCTGAATTGATTCATGCCGATCTACTGATCATTCTCACCGATATTGACGGGGTGTTTACAGGTAATCCCGACGATGAACATACTCACGTCATCAAAGAAGTGAAGATGGATCAAGATGTGAACGACTACATCCAAGAGTCCAACAAAGGTGAGGCTGAAGGACGAGGCGGTATGGGCTCTAAGGTAAGAGTAGCTCAAACTTTAGCTGCTAAGCACATCCCCACTTACATCGCCAATGGAAAGCGCGAGAATGTAATTCTTGACATCATTGCTGGAAAAAATGTGGGTACTCGCATCACTGAGTAGTTTTATTGTTTGCGTGGAATGAGAACGCAGTAGATTCATCTCAACAGATTTTCAGCTCAAATCACGCACACAATTCAACCGACATTCAAAAAAGCAGATAGCACTGATGCTATCTGATTAAAAAATTAGAAATACAATTTAGCATTATGAAACTCATTAGCACAGCAGTAAAAAATCAGGTTCTTCAATCGATGATGGATATACTTGACCGACGTCGTGAGGACATTATTGCTGCCAATAAAAAAGATCTAGACGCCTTCACCAAAGATGATCAAGCAATGTACGACCGCTTGGTAGTAGACAATAAGAAGGTAGATGATATGATCAAGGCCGTAAGCGAAGTAAAGGATCAAGAAGATCCTGTTGGCAAGGTAAAGTCAAAACGAGAGTTGGACAATGGTCTAAAAATCATCAATAAGACGGCACCCTTTGGCACCATCATGATCATTTATGAATCTCGACCAGATGTAACTATCGAGGCTGCAGTACTTGCATTTAAGGCAAATAGTAAAATTTTGCTTAAGGGTGGTAAAGAGGCCTATCATAGCAATGTGATCTTGGAAGCGTGTTGGCATGAGGCCTTAGAGGCCAATGGCTTAAGCAAGGATCTCATCCGTCTCATGACCTTGAATCGCCAAGAAACACAGGAGTTTCTAAAGAATCCTACCGAAAAGCTTGACCTCATCGTGCCGCGCGGTGGAGAGCGACTGATTGCCTTCGTGAAAGAGCATGCACAATGTGCCGTTTTAGTAAGTGGTAGAGGAAACAACTTTATCTATGTGGCACCCGATGCCGATTGGGACAAGGCCGTAAAAGTCATCATCAATGCCAAAACTGATAAAATATCAGGCTGTAATGCGTTAGATAAGGTGCTGATCGATAAAAACCTGCCTGATTTTAATGTGAAGGTAAAAGATCTCGCTGCCAAACTCAGCGACCACAAAGTAGAAATACTTGTAGATAAGCACATCAAACCTGTGCTAGCAGATAAAGATGAAATACCCAATGAGGACACATGGTATGAGGAGTTTTTGGCACTCAAAATCGTACTGGCAACGGCAGATAATTTTGAAGATGCCGTTGAAAAAATAAATCAATACAGTGGAGGGCACTCCTCTTGTATCTTGACCGAAAATGCAGATGAGGCGCTCGAATTTATGGAGCAGATTGATAGCGGTGCGGTTTACCACAATGCCTCTACTCGATTTACAGATGGGGGACAGATGGGAGTAGGTGCCGAGCTGGCAATTTCTACCGACAAACTGCACCACAGAGGTCCGCTCGGACTGGAGCAATTGGTCACCAATAAATATTATGTGTTTGGCGATGGACAAATCAGGGTGTAAGCACTTGATTTTATCCTGATAGCTTGACTTAAAAATCAAAAAATCTCGGTTCTTCGATAGAGTCGAGATTTTTTGTTTTGTAGGGATGCTAGTACTATTCTCATTCCTCAAAAACAAACACCTCATCAGGAGTAATGGTTATTTACATAATTGAAGTACCCCAAAACTGAGGTTGCAGATGTCGGAATAAATTTCAAAAAAAATATAAGCTTTAGAAAAAATTATCTTTATTGCGCATCTATACCCAAAAAAAAATCGACTATCATCAATAACATCTATGCGAAAGATACTTTACTCACTATTGATAATCGCCTTTACTCAGCAGCTATCTGCGCAAAACCTCGACAGCACCTCTGCGAGTATCAACAATCCGCAAATAAGCCTTTCAGGCTTTGTTGATATTTTTTACGCTTATGATTTTAATCGGCCACCGAATCATATAAGACAATATTTTTTATTCAATCACAATCGCCATAATCAGTTTAATCTTAACTTAGGCGCCATTCAGCTCGATGTAGATGGAGATCAGTATCGTGCCCGCCTTGCTTTGATGGCTGGTACTTACGCACAAGACAACTATGCGGATGAAGAGCCATTACTGAAATCAGTATTAGAAGCCTATGCGGGGGTGGCACTCAACAGCAGCCGCACCTTGTGGCTGGACGCAGGGATATTTGAATCACACATTGGATTCGAGTATGTGCATTCTGATAAAAACTTTACGCTGACCCACAGTTTGGTTGCAGAAAACACCCCTTACTTCTTGTCTGGTGCACGACTTACATGGGAAGTCAATCCACAGCTTACCCTCGCAGGGCTGGTCACCAATGGCTGGCAGCGCATCGCTCGCCCTTTATTTAATCAAACACCCGGTCTGGGCACCCAAGTACTCTATCAATCTCGCTCGGGTATCGAATTCAATTGGTCAACCTTTCTCAGCAATGATTTCCCCGATCAAGAAGCCAGAAGATTTATTTATAACAACTTTTATGTGCAAAGCGATCTCAATCAAAAGCTAACATTCACCGCCGGTTTCGACATTGGCTTACAGCAGTCGGCAGCAGCTAGCAGCGAATATGATGCTTGGTATGTACCTACGGCGATTTTACACTACCAAATAAACCCTGAGTGGGCAATTGCTGCCCGTATGGAGGCCTTTCATGATCAGCAAGAGGTCATCATCATCCGCCCGGCAGGCACAGGCATTAATTTAAGAGGATATTCACTCAATATCGATCGCAAGATCGGTGATGCAGTGAGCATTCGTACTGAATTTCGCTACTTCACCAATGAAGAAGCCACTTTCTTAAGGTGGAATGAAGACCTTGTCGAGACAAGTCGCTCTAATTTGGCTTGGGTCACCTCATTGGCAGTCCGCATTCCGGAGATGCGCTTAAGCAGATAAGAGAGCGATTTAAAGTTGATACACGCACCACTTCTTTGCTCGAATCTTTTGTAAAACGATAGCCGGCAGAATCTGAAGAGAAATGGCAATTGATCTTTTTTATAAAAAAAGGCAGCGTCAGTGCTGCCTTTAATATTTTGATATTTTTACATCTTCATCCGCCACATTTGCCATTTCACTTTGACGGCCTTGGCAAGAAATCCGATGTTCATTACTTTTTTTTGCGCATGCCCTCCATCATGTCCCACATATCTTCCGTGACCATTTCGAGATTATTAAATTCACCGGCACCTTTGAGCCACTCACCACCATCAATCGTGATCACATCCCCATTGACATAAGCACTGAAGTCGGACATCATATAGGCTGCAAGATTGGCCAACTCTTGGTGTACACCTACCCTTCCCACTGGTACTTTCTTGGCTGGGTCAAACTTTTTAACCAACTCACCAGGTAGCAATCTACTCCAAGCACCTTCAGTAGGAAATGGTCCGGGAGCAATCGCATTGCTTCGGATACCGTACTTGGCCCATTCGACGGCAAGAGAACGAGTGATCGCTAAAACACCCGCTTTTGCAGCTGCAGATGGCACCACATAGCCCGACCCTGTCCATGCATAGGTAGTGACAATATTTAAAAATACACCTTGCTGCTTCTTCTCAATCCAATTTTTACCGACTGCCAAAGTACAGTTGTAAGTACCTTTCAGCACGATATCTACAATCGTATCAAAAGCACGATTGGAAAGTCGCTCGGTAGGGCTGATAAAATTACCCGCCGCATTGTTGAGCAATCCATGGATTTGTCCCATCTGCTCCTCAGCGTATTTTACCATATTTTCCACTTGCTCATAGTCACGAACATCACAAGCGAAATAGAAGACCTTTCCACCACTTTCTTTTTCCATTTCAGCCGCTGATTCTTTGAGTACTTCTTCTCTCCTACTTGTAATCAGCACCTGAGCCCCTAATTGTAAAAAATAAGTACTCATCGCTCTTCCTAATCCTGTTCCGCCACCCGTCACAATGATATTTTTACCCTTCATCGCATCATCGCGAAGCATTCCCTCTGAATAAGTCATGTTGTCTTAGATTTTATTGATATTGTTGTTTATTTTTGTCTCAGATAAATACGTCTGCTACATTTTTTATGATGACTTGAAATTAATAAATTCTTTCGATAATATAGAATTTTTAATTGATAATAAACATCAATCTAATTGAAAAAAAGCATACAAAAAACTAGGAATACCTTCAAAACAAAAAAATAAATAATCAATGAACCTAACGAAGTTTACCCCAGCTGTTTTATTTTTTACAGCCTTATTTTTGGTAAGTTCTTGTGTCAGCCAAAAGAAGTATGACGAGCTGATGACTGAAAAGACCAACCTAGAAATGGAAGTTGCAGAATGCGAAGATGAACTAAGCATTACCCAAAACAAAAAAGAAAATCTAGAGAAACAGGTAGAACAGCTCAAGCAAGATACTACGCGACTCGGTGAAGTGCAGCGAAGAACACAAGCTGTACTAGACCAATTGAATAAAGATTATGATGAGTTAGAGCAATACTACAACAATCTACTTGCAAACAGTGGAAAGCTCAATAGAGAACTAGCTCAACAGCAAAAGCGAGTACTGGCCATGGAGTCAGATCTTGAAGCTGCCAAAGAGCGCAATGATGCTTTAGCGGAAGACCTCAAAGAACGTGAAAAACGGCTCGAGGAGCTAGAAAAGATACTTGCTGATAAGGAAAAAGCGGTAAACGAGCTGAGGCAGCGAGTACAGAACGCCTTGCTTAACTTCAAAGAAAGCGACCTTACTGTTGAAATCAAAAATGGTAAAGTGTATGTTTCTCTTGCTGAGCAATTACTTTTCGGATCAGGTAGTGTAACAGTAGACGAAAAAGGAAAGGCTGCACTAAAGCAACTAGCTGATGTATTGAAAGAGCAAGAAGATATTCAGATCATGGTAGAAGGTCATACAGACAATGTTCCTGTATCAAGAATTTCTCAGTATATGAATGATAACTGGGATTTGAGTGTGATGCGAGCAACGAGCATTATAAGAATATTAAGAGATAGAGGCCTACAAGAGGATAAGCTAATTGCAGCTGGAAGAGGTGAGTTTTTACCACTAGTAGAGAATGCGGATGCGGATGGAAGAAGAAAAAATCGCCGTACAGAAATCATCATCACACCAAGACTTGATGATCTGTTCCAAATTTTAGAAGTCAACTAACTAGATGATATTTGAGTAATTTAAAATTAAAAAAAGCCTTCTTCGGAAGGCTTTTTTTATTCCATATACGTTTATCTAGAAAAAAATAATCATGCTAAAACACTCTTTTGTTTTCACGATATTAGTCCCTCTACTCAGTATTGCTATCATAAACAGCCATATTAAGGCGCAAGAAGTTTGTTTGAGTGAGGATGAACTCGATCTATATGAAGAACTGATGGAATATAGAAATAGTCTTGGTCTGTCAGATATACCCCTATCTGCAAAGCTCACTAAAACTGCACAAGTCCACATGCAGGACTTACTAGACAACTATGAAATGGATGAAAAATGTAATCCTCACAGTTGGTCAGCAGGAGAAAGTTGGGAGGCCTGCTGCTACACGAGTGACCATAAAAATGCCGAGTGTATGTGGTTGAAACCACTAGAAATAGCAGACTACAATGCTCATGGCTACGAAATTGTGTACTTCCACTCTTTAGCTGTGATTCCTACAAGTGCCTTAGAGTCTTGGAAAAAAAGTCCTGGCCACCATCACGTGATGATAAATAAGAAAATCTGGGAAAAAGTAGAGTGGAAAGCTGTTGGCCTTGGAATAAGAGGGAATTGGGCGGCGATATGGTTTGGTGAAAAAGAAGATGAGACAGTTGCTACCTTATGCGACGATTAACTTATATGAGTATCCATTTGTTGGCAACTTAAATTTCAAAGGAAGTACTATGTTTTAAAGGCGCTGTATAGCAAAGCACAAGATGAAGCCCTGAAAGAAATAGGAAGAAAGGACTTAGCCCTGATAGGGAGTAACAAAGTAACACGTTGTGTCTTTTCAAGGCGTATATCTATTTATGTAGTTATGCGGATAAGCATATTAAATTATAGGAGGATTAAAAAGTGATCCAACGTATATCAGATTTTTTCTAACAACTGGTCAATTGTAAGCAATACTTGAATGAAATTTGAAGCCGTAAATGATGGTTTTCTTAACGTTCTTGTATCCAAATGCCTGAGATAGATATTCTGGAACTTAATTCAAGCATTTTTGTAATTGCTAAATCGGGATTGGTGTTAACATGAAAAACTATAAAAACCAAGGTAACCTACTCTATACAGGCTATTTTACTCTTTAACAAAGCAAATGAAGCTTGTGCGGCCTCTACTCTATTAGCCAATCAATCGAGGCGACTTTTTTAAATGCCCTAGATAAGTACTCATCCCAGTGAAAAATCAAAAAAAGCAAATTATCAAAAGCTTATATCATTTCACATTAACTATTGACCAGTCAGCCATACAATCGATTTAAAAAGCTCAAATCACTTGGAGATTAAGCTTTAAAAACTATATCTTTATACCCGAAACCAAACGACCGTTAGTTTGGTTGTAAAGATGACTAACAACAAACGAATAACATAATGACAACAGCAACGCAAGAAATTCAAGCTGAAAGCATGCTTTTTAAGCTGAATGAAAATCAGCAGATGATCGCTCAAATGATTCGAGATTTCGGAAAGAGAGAAATAGAACCTTATCGCAAACAGTGGGATGATGATCAGTATTTCCCTATTGAGGTATTCAAGCAACTGGGTGAACTCGGTCTCATGGGAGTTTTAGTACCAGACACCTACAATGGAAGTGGTTTTGGATATAAAGAATATGTTACAGCGATCGTAGAACTTGCAAAAATAGATCCAGCCGTTGGACTTTCCATGGCTGCACACAACTCACTATGCACTGGCCACATCTTGCAGCATGGCTCTGAGGAGCAAAAGCAGAAATACTTACCAAAATTAGCTACTGGTGAATGGATCGGAGCTTGGGGCCTTACAGAGCCTAACACTGGATCCGATGCAGGAAACATGAAGACAGTAGCTGTAGCAGATGGCGACAGTTGGGTGATCAATGGTGCGAAAAATTTTATTACTCATGGCATCAGCGGAGATGTAGCTGTCGTCATTGCCCGAACTGGCGAAGTTGGCGACTCTCACGGCATGTCAGCTTTCATAGTGGAGCGAGGTACCCCAGGTTTCAAAGGAGGTCGCAAAGAAGACAAATTAGGGATGCGCTGTTCTGAGACCTCAGAAATGATTTTTACAGATTGTAGAATTCCAAAAGAAAATCTAATTGGTGAGGTAGGCGAAGGTTTCATACAATCCATGAAAGTGCTAGATGGAGGTAGAATCTCAATTGCTGCATTGAGCTTAGGTATTGCTCAAGGAGCTTACGATGCTTCACTTCAGTATTCAAAAGAAAGGCATCAATTCAATAAGCCTATTGCATCTTTTCAGGCGATTGCATTTAAACTAGCTGACATGGCCACTAAACTAGAAGCGGCTAAATTGATGACTTTCAAGGCTGCCGACATGAAAGATAAGGGCATGAATGTCAACGTAGAATCAGCAATGGCAAAATATTATGCATCTGAAGCGAGTGTTGAGCTTTCTACAGAAGCGATCCAAATTTTTGGCGGATATGGATACACCAAAGACTATCCGGTTGAAAAGTACTACAGAGACTCTAAACTATGCACAATAGGTGAAGGGACAAGCGAGATTCAAAAACTAGTGATCTCGAGAGCTTTATTGAAATAAATAATTAATTCTTTTTTGTTCGTTTGAATTAGGTGATGTATATTTGCATTCCGTTTGAAACTGCAAATTAGAGAAACCAATATAAAGAAATGATTCAAATTAACGTCAAAGAAAACGAGTCAATCGAAAAAGCACTCAAAAGATTTAAAAAGAAGTTTGAAAGAACAGGTGTATTAAGAGAATTGAGATCAAGATCTCATTATGTTAAACCATCTGTTAAGCAGAGACAAGAGCGCATCAAAGCTTCTTATAAGCAAAGAATGCAATCTATCGAAGAAAACTAGGATATAAAATCCAAGTTAAAAGGCAAGTATTTGAAACTACTTGCCTTTTTTTTTGCTCTGCCCTACTTAGAATTTTTTTCCGGATTTGCAATTAGTATATTGTTTAACCAAACCGACAAAGTATCAATCAGGCAGAAGGAAGGTAGTATAATAGCGCTCTTTTACAAAAGCACCTTTATAATATCTGAAAGAAGAAACCCAATTCTAATGCAATCCAATACTATGAAAGAATCATTTTTAAACTTCATAGCATACGAAAAACGATCTGGTCAACACACCCTCACCTCATATCGCACTGATTTAGAACAATTTGAAATTTTCTGCCAAGAAATCTATCAGTTAGATTCCATAGAAAAGGCTGAACACTTTATGATTCGCTCTTGGATTGTGAACCTTATGGAAGCTGGAAAAAAAACAAGTACAGTCAATAGAAAAATTGCCACCCTCAAGAGCTTTTATAAATTCCTTATGCGATCGTCTTTTTTAGACAAAGACCCTACGCAGAAAATTAGGAGCTTAAAAAAAAGTAGTCAACTACCTCAATTCATACGGGAGGACGAGCTCATCAGCTATTTTGAAAAGTTACCTGAACCTGAGGGCTTCATAGAAATCAGAGACCGCCTAATCATTGATTTACTATACGGCACGGGCATTCGACTAAATGAGCTGATAGAACTTACCGAAGAAAATCTCAGCGGCAGTAGCATCAAAGTAATGGGAAAAGGCAGTAAAGAACGCATGATCCCATTACCAACTGAGGTACAACTCTCCATAAAAAGATATCAAAGAGAAAAAGAAAAATTAGCATTCAGTAATACAGATACATTCCTATGCAAGCCAGACGGCGAGAAGCTTTATCCAATGCTAGTTTACAGAACGGTAAAGAAGTACCTCACCCAAGTAAATGTAGACAAAAAGTCACCTCACGTTCTCAGACACAGCTTCGCCACTCACCTGCTCAATAAAGGGGCTGAACTCAATGCCATCAAAGATCTGCTCGGACATGCAGGTCTCGCCGCGACACAAGTTTATACCCATAACTCTACCGAAAAACTGAAGCAAATCTTCGAACAAGCGCATCCCAAAGGTAAATAGGCCTACCACTCATAACTTGAGCTAAGGCTATTTCTTAATAATTTTCTGAATGCTCGGCGGACGATCCTGATAGACTAACTTCAACACATACAAACCGGAAGGGAGTTGAGACGTGTCAATGACAGCTGCTTCATTTGGATGAAAAGTGTAGGTCTGCCCCTTCAAATTAGTCATTTGAATAGCTCTCACTGATGAGATACTTTCATATTGCAGACTGTGGCTAAAAGGATTTGGATAGATACGAGGCTGTTCATTTTGCTTAGCGTGGGATGAGGACACGGTCGTAAACTGCACGATAACTTCTGTATTTTCCTCTATTAAGAAACTGTGAGGGTTGTCTGTATACTCAGTTTCATTGATGAGCCAATACTCAAACACCCATCCCGGATCAGCAATCGCAATCAAGAAAACCTCTTCACCCTCGGCAAGTAGATAACTGCTCTCAGTATAATTGATTGTACCATTACCTGCCATACTCAAATTAAAAGCATAAGTCTTTTCCGCGACCTCAATACGTTGCTCCTCTGTATGAATAAGCTTCCCACCTACAGTCTTAGCAATAAGGCGATAGTAATATTCATTCGATGATGTCGGTAGTGAGGTGGTAAATTGGAAGGAAAAGCGGTCTTCGGGATTTTCTTCCATGATAAAAGTCTCTTGCCAGTCTCCTGAGTCCGAGCGGATCGATAAGACTACTTCTTCCATCTCATCCCCCTCAAGCTCAACGGATGCAGTGAAGCTAAGCGGCTCCGCAGGTTGTGGTCGTTCCGGCGAATGGGCAAAAGAAGTGAACTCAAACACACCCGCTTCACCATCAGAAGGATCTTCGTAGGTGGTCCACTGCAGGTTGTCGATGGCCATGCGGCTTTGACCATTGGAA
Organism: Cyclobacteriaceae bacterium; assembly: GCA_020832375.1. GTDB lineage: Bacteria > Bacteroidota > Bacteroidia > Cytophagales > Cyclobacteriaceae > JAFIEW01. Next base: position 22,832 of record JAFIEW010000006.1, on the reverse strand, counting down.
ACTAAGCGAATACGGATATCGCCAGATATGTTGATACCAACAAATTCGGCCAAACCGACTTCCGTAGTGACAGCAACGGGATCACCTACTAATTGATCATTGATATATAGAGAGAGCGTACCACCCGATCCGGTAAAGTTTTGTTGATGTTGGAATGAAAGTGATCCAATGCCTCCGGGGACATTCGCCGACTGAAGGACAGGTTGACCTGAATTGCGCAGGCAAATGGCCCTTCCATCAAGACTCAAGTCTGTTCGGGCCAATGTTGCAGACCACTCAAACCCATGATCACCTATCCAACTTCGATCCAAATAGGCGCTGCTACTTGTGGGCATGAGCTCAAAAGTTTCGGTATAGTCAAATCCTGGCAACTCATCCCCCACCTCTAATACAAAAGACTGATTTTCTTGCTGCCCTTCATAGGAGGCAATAATACTGATAGCGAAAGTACCTCTGTTTTGCTCGCTCGGTGTGCCCGATAGCGTTGCCGTACCGCTTTCACTATTTGAGAGGCTCAGCCACGCAGGTAGGTTTTCGATGGTATAATTGATTTGATCGGAATTGGCACCATCTACAGTAGCTGCTATCTCATACGAATAAGGCCAATCAATCTGAGCATAAAGGATGGGCGATGAAATAAAACTAATCTCTGGGACGGAATATTCGACGTGTATTTCAAAAGATTGCTGAATACTCGACACCTCATCATCGGCTTGTAAAATAATCTGATAGGTACCGACTTGCGCATCAGTGGGTGTGCCGTTCAAAAGTGCTTGGCCACCTTGCTGAGCCGAAAAATTTAGCCATTCGGGCTTTTGGGGGCAGCTAATGGTGATTTCACCCTCACCACCACTGGCCAAGATCGTATATTCGTATAGCTCATTCGGCTGCACACTAAGGACAGGTGAGGAATTGAAATTTAGAGCACTTCCTTCACCACCCCAAATAGATTGTACAAAATCAGGACGATCGACAAAGGGATTACGATTATTTTGAATCGCATAGACGGCATTATTGCGATCAATCTCCTTTTGGCTAACGGGGTCTTCAAGATGCCACTTAATCAAAACATCCACTGCCCAATTTGTAAACACAGGGAAGCTCGTTTGATTGAGCATAGGTGAATTCCAAGTATGAATTACCTCTTCATAGCGGGTGGCCATGTAAAAATAAATCCGTGCAAAGTCACCCTTATATTCATCTATGGGTTCAAAGACTGTACCGCTATATCCCGGACTGGCACTTTGACCAAGAAGAGATCCATTTTGAGATGTCCATGAAACATTACCTACTTCAGCAAAAGGATAATTACCTCTACGCTGATTGACAAAACCATCGGTGGCAACAATATGAAACAAATCGGTAAACATGGGTGATTGCTGCCCACCAAACCAACTGGTAGGAACACTATGCTCACGATTATAGCAGTCGCCTTCTTTGGAATAGTTACCACACTGGTCATCACCGAGTGTATATACATAAGGAGATTCACCACCCGGCACATCAGAATACATATCCCAAACAGTGCCGTCTTCTTTTGCATCTGTCGTATAAAAAGCTGTCCAAATGGCAGCATAACTGATCACAGTATGCCCTTGAATTATCTCTTTTAGCTCTGTTTTCAACGGTGCACCGGTTAGGGAATGGGCGGACTCATAGTAGCCTGCGGGTGCTTGAGCAAAAATAAGTTGAAATGGAAAAAAAAGAACTGCAATAAATGCTGGGAAGGAATACCGAACTATCATATTAATTGTCATTAAATACTGAAAATGAAGCTGGTGACGAATAACTTAAACCGGCTTCTTCTGCTCAAAATTGAATTAAGTACTCAAGCATTTATGACAAATCATTTAACAAAGGGCGATAAATATATTTTTCAAGGCATACTTCACGAATACATAGTAAACATAATAAAATACTTGCTTTTAATGGGTGTATTTGACAAATAATAACGCAAGCATAATAGTGCCACTGACAAAATAAAAGTGTCTTTTACTTACGAGAGGTTGATTGAGATTATAGTGAAAGCTAAAAATTGTGTTCAAAAATCCTCATAAAAGGCGTATTTGGGATATTAATGTAAAAAGCTAAACCTAAGAAAATCAGTCTACAAAAATAAAATCCATAAAAAAAGCTGTGTTTCCACAGCTTTTTATTTTGATAAAATATTGATTTAAGATGACTACTGTCCTTCAATCATGCTATTAATCTTTTCTTGAAATTTAGAGTCCTGCTGATAAGCCATCGTCATTTTTTGATATTCTTCTGTTGATATACCCTGACCTTCAATAGCTTTGATTGACTTTTTTTCAAGCTCTTGATTGATTTGCATCATTTCTTGAGCGGCTTGATTGTATGCAGCTAGCTCTTCAGCACTTGCATCAACTTGATCTAATTGCTGCTGCTGCTGTGCCTGAAAAAACTGTTGAAATTTTTGTGCATCAATTTCGTCTGTATCCTCTATCACTTGCTGCATTCTCATACTTCCTTCTTGCTGTATAGCAGAAACTTCTTTGCTCGCTTCTATAAACTTCTCTATCTGCTGATCTGTAAAATCATCACCTGAAACTTGCTGCTGAGGCATTTGCCCCATTTGAGCCGATGCGATCGAAATAGTAAAAAGTAAGGCACTAGCACTTAATAAGATTGACTTGAAATTCATATTCTATTTTTTTTGATTATACTTTATAGTAACGCTTAGCATAGACTAATGTTACTCAAACGGATATTATTCCTGCGACTAATGATTATTTTAGTGTGTTTAATTCCAAATAATCTATTGCTTAAGCTTACTAGATAAAATATCCCTTTCCTAATTAGCCACAAGCAAAATCATCCATCACCGTCACAGCTAATACCAAATATAATTTAGATAAAAAAAAGATGACTGATACTCTTGAGAGCTACACTTAAAGAAATCATGATACAAAAAAATAATAGCGGTCATTCGTAGAAACCTCAAAATGCCGACAAGACAATTGACCCTCTGTGAAAAAATTAAGGTAAGGGTATAGCCAAGCATCACCAAGATAGATACTCTCATTAATTAAAATATGGTTACCTATCATTTACTATCTATGTTGAAATGCTACTAATTAAGATGTATGTAAAATCTAAAAATAATATTACCAATCATGACAAAACATATACAGTATCTATTTTACGCAGGCATATTATGCTTTGGGCTTAGCTCTTGCGTTTCTACAAAAATTGACTTTAAAAAAGAATTTGAGGTAGACATGGGAAATGCTCAAAATGTATTTGGCGATTTTAACGAATCAGCCATGCGCTTTGTAGGCGTATCCGAAAAAACTGCCTTAGGAAGCTTTAGAAGTCATCGATTTACAGTGGTCGACATGGAAACTGGAAAAGTACTTTACAGTAAGAGAGCCAGTCAGATGGGTGACATCGGCGCCATCCCTGCTGACTTCACCATTGACTATGACAACAAATGTATGGTGATCAGAACCTCCTCACTCACCAGAAATACACTCTCTGTGGTAGATTTAGACAGCGGTGAAGAACGCTGGAATATACGACTAGGAGGATTGGTATCCATGACCCCATTTCCTGGCTTTGACTTTTCTTGGCTAGGAGCAATACCTGTACATACCCGAGACGAGGGTTTGATAATGTACGATTTGCAGGACGGGTCTACTCGATGGCAGTTGACGGAGGTAGCAGGTATCAATGTAACTCAAGCAATCAGAAGAGGTTCATCGCATTTTCAATATATACCTGAATATGCAGGCTTCATGATAGCGGGTAATAATGTGCTAGCCTTCGTAGATGCTGAGACAGGGGATTTGATATGGAAAATAGAAGGAGAACTCGGCAATCTTAACGAGGCAGACTTTTTTCTTGAAGACGATATCGCTCTATTCTATGGCAAACAAGGCGGGGATGCGGTTAAAAATCTAGCAATGAATACTTTAGCAGGCAGTGGTATGGGAGGAAGGATAGCTACTCGTGCCATTCGTGCTTCAGAAAGTGGAATAAAAGACAACCCATTGTATTATGTAGATCTAAAAAACGGAAAGATAAAATGGCAGAGAGAGTTTAAAACTTCAGGACAAAGCTATCCGATACTTTTTGAAGACAAACTCATACTTTCGGATCTTTTTACCTATGTAATTGACCGTAAAAGTGGAAAAACGGTTTGGCAATCTGTATCCGAAGAAAGACTTGATGATGAAAACAGAAGAAGAATTCTATCTGAATTTTTGCCACTATCTCTTGATGCATCAAATCGAGCAGCCAATGACAATGTAATAGTAGACGACAATATTTTCATTGTACATAACGAAATCTTTGAAGAAGGTGGGAAAAAAAATCAAGTGTCAATGCGGCGAGTCAATATTCACACCGGAGAGGTAATTTGGAGCTCAGAACCTGAAAGAATCACCATTACTAATTTCTTCTTTGCAGAAGGTAAATTATTTGTACAAACCTCTAATCGTAATATGTATCGCAATGGGGAGATCAGAGCTTATGATCCAGGAAGTGGAGCTTTGCTTTATGAAATAAATGCTAATTTCTCGATGAACAACCCGTTTATAACCCCCTACTACATTCATGTAAAAGATCTCTCAAACAGACTTTATGGATACGATGTGAACACAGGAGAGCTCAATCAAATGAACACCCCACTGCCTGTGACCGGGAGACTAGAAAAAGCTGGAAACTTCTTGCTTGGCACATTTAGTCACCAGTTTCGAAAAGGCACCATTTTGGCCTATGTAGATCCCAAAACATTTGAGGTTGAGAGAAAGGTAGAAATCCCTTTTAATGCTAGAAACAGAAAGCAAAAGGGAGACTATCTATACTTATTCTCCGATAGCCAAACAGAAAAATCCCTACTAGCAGTGGATTTTGATCGCCTAGAAACGAGGGGTAGTTTAGTAATATCTACTCAGATGAAAAAAGTACAAACAAATCCCCCAACCACATTGCCCGATGTCCATTTTTATGTAACTAAAAATGGAGAAAATGTCTACCTCACACAAAAAGATCAATTCATGAAATATCGAATTAAGGATTAAAAGGTTTTCGCAATAATACGAGGATATATCTTTTGGGATAAAATATATCCCTAATCGCAAGATGACACAAGCAAATCTAGAAAATGCTCATATTGAATTTAAAAGTGGAATAGGTACATTGATGAATAGTTTTGAAAGAGCATCATGGTAAAGCATAGGGTAAATCCTATGCTTTTCTAGCATTGATAGAAATAATGAATAAACTATTGCCTGTCCAGAACTTTCATAAGATTATAAAGAGATTAGAAGGGATTTCACGCTGTGCTATGTCATTTCATAACTTCTAACAAAACCAATTGATTTTGATATAATCACTTAATTCGATATAAATATCAGCAATATTTGCAAACCAGGGAATAAACAAATTATCTCATAAGTCAATACTGTATCGACTTATGAGATAATTTGCAAAAAACTTGATCAGCTTCAACTTAGCGTATTAAGGCCTACCGATATAATTTTAAGGCCAACATAAAACTAACGCAAATAAAAGATGAGCATCTTTTAAGGTATCGTCCGTCATTCAAAAATTGGCTTGAATTATTTGCAAAAAAGGCAGAGAAATTATTGGACATAAGAAAATTTAGCTATTTTTCTTCTCCTTCAGCTGAATCACCTGATGTTGTAAGTCAAGCACAATATCTTTAAGTTGATCAAAAGAAAGACGTTCTCCTGACTCAGTGCTGCCATCAGGCATTTCTAAGCTTAAATATGCAGAAGCCTCCCACACCTCAAGTACGTCTTCTGGATTAAGCTCATAAGGTTGATAGCTTTTGTTGTCAGAAACTAAAAATAATTTACCACGCTCTTCGATATAATTAAACACTCTCTTAAAAACCACCCCTTCTGACTCGCTAAGTAATACATACGTTTTACCATTTTTGATGTCATTTACACTTTCAACATACCTACCAATTACCAAAGTACTAGGCTTTAATGGCAACATGGAATCCCCAGTAATTTCAAATGCTCTAAAGGTACCCCCGCTTAATCCAGGTACTCGAAGGTCAGGTAAATCACTTAAATATTCAGGGTCAGAGTAACCATTAAGGTATCCCGCTGAAGCCTTCTGAGGTACGAGCTCAATATTTTCATTACCCGTTTTATCAACCGTAATTGCCAAGACCTTAATCGATGATTGATTACCCCTAGCTGTAGCTTGATTTGCCACTCCAAAAAGCTGAGGGTCTACTATAGATAAATCTTCGCTAATGATCTGATCAAGAGTGACGCCAAAGAGTTTAGCAATATTTTGAAGGTTATTGAGTCTAGGGTCAGCACGTCCTTCCTCATAAGCACCAATAAGCGAGCGTTTGATCCCTAGCTCATTGGCTAGAGTTTCTTGCGTATAACCAGCGCGCTTGCGTAAAAACTTAATATTTTGGCTTACCATTGTCATTTTAATAGCAAAAAGGATGATTTAATTTGCAAAAATATAAAATTATTAGCGAAGCATCGGCTTTGAATAGATTAAATTACCATTAATTGTAGCAGGCGCTAAACCTGTAGGTAAGCTACCTCCTGATTTGGAGGCATAAAAGCCAGCGAGATAATTTTGCTTATTCATACCCAGTTCAGCAACATAAGCTTTGATGGACTCATATACTTCACTTAGTAGTGTACCCTCTTCAACAAGCAGGTATCCATAATGAAAAAGCTCACGATTGCGAAGCAAATAAAATTTGACTTGACAGCGTCCCGACCGTAGTTTTTTACTCTCTAATTTAATTTTGATGTCTTTCATATTTTTCAGTTAAGAATGATAGTAAACTGTTAAAGAATGGTGATTGAGCTCAAAACCCAGTCAGTGTAAAACCACCTTCTCAAAACAAATATTTTTAGTTTTTAGATCATAAATTTAGTATATTTGCTAAAGAAACACAAGTGTTTACTAAAAATAATAGATAAAATGGAAAGAATCATTACCCACCTTGACTTAGACAGCTTTTTTGTGAGTGCCGAGTGTCTCTCAAAGCCAGAGTTGGTGGGTAAGCCAGTCATTATCGGGGGAAAGAGTGAGCGCGGCGTAGTGGCCTCTTGCAGCTATGAGGCCCGCAAGTACGGCCTTCACTCTGCCATGCCCATTAAACAAGCACTGCGCCTCTGTCCTCAAGCCATCGTGCTCTCTGGAAACATGAAGCTTTACAGTGAACTATCTCAAGCAGTGACCACAATCATTGCTGAGCAAGCGCCTCTATACGAAAAGTCTTCCATCGATGAGTTTTACATTGACTTAAGCGGTATGGATCGCTTTTATAAAATAGAACACTGGATGCGCAATCTATCTGAGGCCATTCGCAAGAATACGGGGCTACCCCATAGCTATGGGATTGGCAGTAGCAAGCTCCTTGCCAAAGTAGGCACCAATCAAGTCAAGCCGGCCGGTAGTATTCGCATCCCTAGTGGTACAGAAAAAGCATTTCTTGCACCCCTCGCGATTCGAGAGCTACCAGGGATCGGAAAAAAGACGGCGGAATTTCTGCTGCAAATGGGGATAGGTAAAGTAGGCACCTTGGCGCAGATGCCTCCCGAAGTGCTGGAGGCTACATTTGGTAAAAGTGGTCGTGATCTTTGGCTTCGTGCTAATGGCATCGACCGCAGCCCAGTAGAGCCTTACTCAGAGCGCAAGTCGATTTCGAGTGAGCGCACCTTCGCTACCGACACCACTAACAGTAAAATGCTTAAAGACGTACTCACCAATATGGCAGAACAACTTAGCTATCAGCTGCGCAGCCTCAGCAAGCTTACCGCCTGCGTGGCAGTGAAAATCCGATATGCGGACTTTCGTTCTGAAATGAAACAACAGACTATCCCATACACAGGCTCCGACCAGCCCATCATTCGCGCTGCTCATGAGATCCTTGATAAACTCTACAACCGCCGTGTGCGCGTGCGCCTTGTAGGACTACGGCTGAGTAAGCTTGTGCGCGGCAACCATCAAATAGACCTTTTCAACGACAGCCTAGAGGAGATCAAGCTTGAAGAAGCCATGGACCGTATCCGACATAAATTTGGTAAGCATGCCATCGGACGAGCTACCGCCCTAAAACGTGAAGAGCGGTGATAACAGGAGAATTTAAAATTGTCGCAGTTTGCAGATTTATCGCATAACTGCACACTGAATAAAAAAGTCATTGGTCATTAATCACAAGTTATTACCCCCAGCAGAGCTTTTATTCTGCTATCCGTTGGACATAGAACTATCACCCCATGCTTTGTTATTTCGTCCTTTCTGAACTTTTTGCCGCAGAGTATCCTTGCGCCAGTCATCCAGCCACTATTCACAAGTTATAAAAAACGCTTACAAACTGCCTAATTCAGTCAGGTAGGATGCTAATATATAATTTACCATCATGTATCCGTTGCTTGAGATCGGCATACTGAAGCAAACCCAATAGCATCTCGATCTGGCTCAATTGATCGCAATGCACCACCAGTAAAAATGGGGTGTCAGGTTGATGAATACTTTCTTGCTTCCCTCCACCTTTTGTTTTTAAAGGTGAGCCATACAAAATATCTGCCGCATCATTGAGTTCGTGTAATGTGAATAAGTCTATATCCTTTACCTCATGTAGACCTGCTGGCAATTGATCGGGTTTGAGAAAATTCATCTTTTGCTGCATCGGATTGAATCTCATGCCTTTTTCAGCTGCCCCCTTTCTCATTTGATCATTGGTAAGCCACTTAGCAATAGAAACATCCTTATTTTCATAAATAAATTGTACTCTCAACAATTGTTCTTCCACACATTGCTGTGCTAGCAATTGAAAGACACTCATAAAAAGCAATACTCCTAAAAACATTATTTTTTTCATCTCTGCTGTACTAAATGATTTCAAATAAATTTTAATTTTTTAACATGAACATACAATCTATCACTTTGCTGCAAACTGCTATCCATTTGCACTTTTGCAGCATCATCTTTGTGTTAAAATTAATCTAATTGATAAGCATATTTCAGCAGCTTAGGCTGTTCAATATTCGCCACATCCAAAACTAGTATCTCACTATCACTGATACGAAGTAAATACGCATTGACAAAGTCTGCTGTATAATTTTTTGTGCCGTCATTTAAAAATATAGTGTAGTCAATTTTGAGCCGATCAGCTGTTTTTTCTGCTTGGTAATAGGTAATGGCTTGAATCTGATCTGATTTTGCAAAAGAAGTGATTTTTTGTGGAATGAGGCTAGGGTCTTCACGGTCAAGGCTTTTGACCGAAAAATCAAGTTCCAAATCGCCAAAAGGCTGCCAGCTATCAACAGACTGATCCTGTAAATCGATCACCACTCCTTGCAAATCTGCATCAGGAAGCACGTAAACTTTTTTTTGGGTGAAATGTGCATGAAAATTAGGCTGCACTGGCAGGTAATTGGAAACTTGGTAATAATCGGGAAAATTCCCCAAATAAGATGCTGCTTCACCATCTACATTAAAAATCCCAAGATATGGCGATTTTTTTTCAAGACGATTGGAATAATGCATTCCTACGATGAATTTATTCTCATTTACTTCAAAGAAAGAACCAATAGGATCTGTGCGATATTCAGATTGAAGACTGATAATATCTTGTATCACCCCTGATCGATCGAATACCGCAATTTTTGATGACATGCCGTAAAGCACATAGATCGCCTCATTGGTCACATAAAAATCCGAAGGCTGCGTAGGTGGTAGCTGTCCGTATTCTGTATTTTCATCGATACTAAAAACAACCCCATGCTCATCTATATCCATGATGTAAAGTTTCTTTGCAGCAGTTGTTGCAATACCTAAGTAATTATCCTTCAGCCCTTGGCTCCATATGTTGGTCAACTCCAGATTGAACGGCGATAAATCAACTTCCTCTTTTAGACTCAAAGTGATTTTTGCGACCTCCTCCTCATCATTAGTACATGTCGTCAATAGAAGAAGGTAAATAAGAAATAATAAGCTGTGTTTCATAGTCGAATAAAAGAAACAAGGGGAAAAGCCCCCCTTGTTATCAAACATGCTATCTCAATATTAGCTCTAGAACAAAGTCACCACAGTCATACCAAATAGTAATAGTACCTCCGTTTTGCTCACTTGGCAGTTCAGCTGCAACAAACTCACATTCAATTACCTCTTGTGCTTTTACATCAGTTGTTGATAAAGTAGAGATTATCCCTATACTCATAATTGAAAACAACATTGCAAAAAATAAATGTTTGATCTTTTTCATCTTACTTAGCATTTTGTTAAACAATAATTTACTTCAATAGATCAAAACCACAGTTGCGCAACATTTTGTACTTTTGATGATTGAAAAGTAAGTAGTTTTTTTTTAAAACCAAATTGAATTAAAATTATTTTTTACCCTATTGCTAAATCCAAGTAAAAGCTACTATTTAACTCAGATTAGGTATTAGGATTCGTAATGAGAGTACAAAATGCAATAAAATCAAGTATTTAGCGACTGAGGCATAGCACCGCTCTGGTGAAGGCGATAAATGCAGCGAAGCGATTGATTTTGAAGCAGTTTGCGCTCGGAATAGAATTTCTAATGCATATTCTGGGTTTAAGCAAGCCTTATATAATTAGCAATCTTTATCTTCTAATCAATAAAAAAACCGAGACTATTGACTAGCTCGGTTTATAATAACTTATCCTTTTCGATGAGATATGTTCAATTTATACATCCTTAAAAATCTCTGCTAATTTATCTTCAAGTGCTTTACCTCTAAGGTTTTTTGCAATGATTAACCCATTTTCATCTACCAAATAAGTAGCTGGAATGGCAGATATGTTGTAGATAGCTGCGGCTTCACTATTGAAATATTTCAAGTCGCTCACCTGATTCCAAACTAAACCGTCTTTCTCGATGGCCTTGATCCAATCTTCTTTCTTTCTATCAAGCGATACACCTAATATATCGAATCCTTTGTCTTTGTATGCCTCATAAAGCTTTACAATCTTAGGATTCTCCTTGCGGCATGGTCCACACCAAGCTGCCCAAAAATCTATCAACACCACTTTGCCTCGCAACTGAGAGAGTGCAAAAGTATCACCCTCAGGCGTTGGTAATTCAATTTCTGGTGCAGGCTGACCTACAGCAAGATTCCTCATGCTTTCCACTTGATCTACTAATCGCAGAACATGAGTATTTTTTGGCTTTGCATCTGATAATTTACTAGCCAAAGTATCTACAAAATTAAACTCTTCTTCTACATTGATATAATTGATGGCATATACCGCGGTGATGGAGGTGCCCATCTCACGAATCATGGACTTCAAGCTTTCGGTATGCTCTTGCTGCTTAGCTAAATACTGCTCTTCAATTTTAGTCTGTTTTTCCGTATCTTTCTTATTCCTAGCGTCACTATACTCCATGTTCATGCTCTGCATAAGCTCATTAAACGACTGCATCTTATCGGATAGATTGGTAAGATAATCAGTATCAGTAGATCCTTTCACCTCACCTTTGCCATTCATACGACTACCATCAGCGATCACTTCTACATCCTCATTATCTAATACTAAATTGACAAATTGCTTGTCGAAGAAGTTAATTCTAAAAAAGCCTGCCTGCCGAGGCTCGAATACTTTTTCAAACTGATTGTTTTCATCTAAAGCAAGCGTATCGATCGTTTCAAAATTATTGTCGATCATCTCCTGCAAGATAACAATGCCCTCTTGAGGCTTTTCTACCTTTCCAAAAAGACGGATCTCACCAGACTCCTTTTCAGTTACATTTTTTGATTCGCCATTACTACACCCACTCATTCCAACTAAAACAAACAGGCATAAACTCAATAAATAGGCTCGGTTCATATTTATATCTTTTTAGTTCAAACTTTTTTCTAGCAATTGACTTGCCACTTTAGGATCGGCTTTACCCTTACTGCGCTTCATCACTTCCCCCATAAACATCCCTAACAAACCCTTTTTACCTGACTGATAGGCTGCAACCTTATCAGGAAAGGCAGCGATCACCTCATCAACAATAGGCTGAATACTATCACTACTGCTATCTTGGATTAAATTATGTTCTTGCGCAATTTGTTCGGCGCTTTTCTCAGGTGCTTGCAGCATATGAGGAAATAGCTTTTGTGAAGCTACCGCAAAACTAACTTTCCCATCTTCTACTATACGAATCAATTCTGCTATTTGTATAGGCTTCAACGGAAATTTCTCAATCGATAGCGTCAGCTCATTCAAATAAGACTTGATCGGCCCCATCATCCAGTTAGAGGCAGCCTTATAATATTTTGTATGCTGGCAAAGCTCCTCGAAATAGAGAGCAATCTCCTTAGTATCTACCAGTACTCCCGCATCATAATCAGGAAGTTGCATCTCTTTGGTAAAACGCTCAAAAAGGTCATTTGGCAAACTAGGAAGCTTTGATTTCACCTCATCTACCCACTCTTGTGAAATATTCAATGGGGCCAAATCGGGATCAGGAAAATAGCGATAATCGTTCAAATCTTCCTTAGTCCTCATGCTTGCCGTTAAGCCCGTTGCAGCATCAAAAGTTCGGGTTTCAGAGATAATCTCTTCCCCTGCTTCAATCGCTAAAATCTGGCGCTCCACCTCATGCTCAATGGCGCGCTGCACATTGCGGATAGAATTCATATTTTTCACCTCTACCTTCTTGCCGTACTCCTTGGCATCATGTAGCATCACCGAAATATTGGCATCACAACGTAAGGATCCTTCCTCCATATTGCCATCGCATATTTCAAGATAACGCACTAGGCGGCGCACCTCCGTCAGGTAGGCATAGGCTTCCTCTCCACTCCTCAAGTCAGGCTCACTTACAATCTCAATTAGCGGCACACCCGCACGATTGAAGTCTACCAAAGTATCGCTTTCATCAACAGTGTGCATAGATTTACCTGCATCTTCCTCAATATGAATCCGCGTAAGAGCGATATTTTTCTCCGTGCCATCTTTCAACTTAATGGGTACAAAACCACCCGTACAAATAGGTGTCTTATCTTGCGTGATTTGGTAGCCCTTCGGCAAATCGGGATAAAAATAATTTTTACGAGCAAAAATATTATGTCGGGTAATTTCACAATTACACGCCAAGCCAATCTTCATAGCAAACTCAGGCACTCGCTTATTGAGTTTAGGCATCACGCCAGGATGACCCAAGGTGATCGGGCTAATATGCGTATTGGGCATCGCCCCATACTCTGCAGAATCTGAGGTATAGATTTTTGTATTGGTCAGTAGCTGAGCATGCACTTCCAGCCCGATGACCACCGTATATTTATTTCTTATTGCTTCGTCCATTCTATATTTATTTCAGCCGTTAAGCATTTATTTTTTCTTTTTTTCGTGGGATGAGGGGGTAATTTTGTGATCCGTAATTCGTAAATAGTAAAACTTATCAGACCATCCCTCTCAAAACACGATTCACTATTCCCCAGCAATCAACTCCTCAGCTGCCTTCACTGCCGCATCGAGTCCCTCAAGCTTCTTTCCTCCTGCAGTAGCGAAAAATGGCTGTCCACCACCTCCACCTTGTATATGTTGCGCCAAGTCTTTCACCATCTTACCTGCATGGAAGCCTTTCGACTGCTGTACCTCATCGGTCATCACTACTGCGATCTGTGGCTTTCCTGCTATATCAACAGCTAGCACTGCAAATAAGCCCTCGACCTCATTTCTCAATTCAAACGCCAACTTTTTCAAGGCATCGGCGGTAGGTAAGCTGATTTTGCTGATGATCACCTTCAACTCGCCCTGCTGGCGAACCTTCGCAATCAGCTGATCCTTCACTGCTCCCGCCTTTTCAGACTGCAAGCGCTCTAGCTCCTTCTGTAGCTTTTGGTTCTGCTGCTGCAGCTGCTGTACCGACTGCACCACATCCTTGGGTTGCTTTAAGCTTTCCTTAATCTCAAGTAAGGTTTCCTTTTGAGCACGCAGGTATTCTTCTGCTGCCTCAGCACTCAAAGCCTCGATCCTTCTTACCCCTGCTGCCACGGCGCTCTCACTCACAATGCAAAAAGCACCAATCTTGCCAGTAGCACCCACATGAGTACCGCCACATAGCTCAACAGAGTAATCCGCATCAAAAGTAATCATTCTTACGGTATCACCATATTTCTCACCAAAGAGTGCCATCGCACCTTTCGCCTGTGCTTCGGCAATTGGAATATTTCTATCCTCTACCAGAGGAACATTTTGCCTAATTTTCGCATTGACCAATCGCTCGATTTGCAATAGCTCCTCAGCACTCACCTTAGAAAAATGAGAAAAGTCAAATCGCAAAGCATTAGGACTCACCAAAGAGCCTTTCTGCTGTACATGTTCGCCAAGCACCTGTCGTAGTGCCGCATGCAAGAGGTGGGTTGCAGTATGGTTGGCTTCACTCGCCGCACGTTTTTCACCATTGACCATCGCCACCACCCTAGCATCCGTTGCTCGAGGTAGCTCATTGACAAAATGAAGAATCAAGTCGTTTTCCTTCTTCGTATCCCAAACGGCAACTTTCTGCTCTCCAAAGGATAATGTACCCACATCCCCCACTTGACCTCCACCTTCAGGATAAAAAGGCGTTTGCTCCAATACCAATTGGTAAAAGGATTTATTTTTTTGCTCTACCTTTCTGTAGCGTAGCAACTGCGTCTCGCGATTCAAAAGGTCGTAGCCCACAAAGGTACTCTCACCCTGCTTCACCTCTATCCAGTCGCCCTGCTTGCTGCCCGCCGCTGCCTTCGATCTATTCTTCTGCTCCTGCATCGCTGCTGTGAAGCCGACTTCATCAACAGTAAATCCATTTTCTCGAGCAATTAATTGCGTCAAGTCAATTGGGAAGCCAAAAGTATCATATAGCTCAAATGCCAAGTCTCCCGCTATTTCTTTGCTTTGAGCCTGCTCGAAATGCTGACCCAAAAGCTTCAGTCCCGTATCTAAAGTACGCAAGAAGGAAGCTTCTTCCTCTTTGATCACCTTCTCTATTAGCTCCTGCTGCGCCTTCACCTCAGGGAAAATCTCTTCAAACTGCGCCGAAAGCAAGCTCGTCATCTCAAATAAAAATGGCTCTTTCAAATCTAAGAAAGTATAGCCATAGCGCACCGCTCGCCTCAAAATCCTTCGAATCACATAGCCTGCCTTATTGTTAGAAGGCAGCTGACCATCTGCAATTGCAAAAACGATCGTTCTGATATGATCACTGATCACTCGAATGGCAATATCTTTCGGCTCTTCTTTGCCATAGATAGCCCCACTTTTAGACTCCAGATGCTTAATTTGAGGTGCAAAAACGTCCGTATCGTAGGTAGATTCTTTCTGCTGAATTGCCATGCAAAGCCGCTCAAAACCCATTCCCGTATCGATATGCTTGTCGGGGAGTGACTCTAAGCTGCCATCGCCTTTTCGGTTGAATTGGATAAATACCAAGTTCCAAATCTCCACCACCTGCGGATGGTCGGCATTCACCAGCTCATGACCACTTTGCTTGCTGCGCTCGGCATGACTACGCAGGTCAATATGTATTTCCGAACAAGGGCCACAAGGTCCTGTATCGCCCATTTCCCAAAAGTTATCCTTCTTATTGCCATTGAGAATACGATCTGCCGCCACATGCTGCTTCCAATATCCCGCAGCCTCCTCATCAAAAGGCAAACCATCGCCCTCATCCCCCTCAAAAACGGTAACATAAAGGCGATCTTTCTCAAGGCCATACTTTTCGGTGAGTAACTCCCAAGCCCAGTCGATGGCTTCTTTCTTGAAGTAGTCACCGAAGGACCAGTTGCCCAACATCTCAAACATGGTATGATGGTAGGTATCATGACCTACTTCTTCCAGATCATTGTGCTTTCCACTCACTCTCAAGCACTTCTGCGTATCAGCCACCTTGGTATCCACGGCCTTTTTATTACCCAAGAAAAAATCTTTAAACTGATTCATCCCCGCATTGGTAAACATAAGCGTAGGATCATCTTTGATGACCATGGGCGCAGATGGGACAATTTTATGTCCTTTACTCTCAAAAAAATCCAGAAATGTCTTACGGATGGCTTTCGAATCCTTGGGCGTTGTACTCATGCAGCTTTTTATAATTTATGCTTGATATCCATTCATATTGCCTATGACTTATAGACAATTAGCCTGCAAATTAAATCAATTCGATCAGCTTGCGCAATTTCAACCGCATTAATGTTGCCGATGCTTTATATTTTTTTGTTTTACGTGGGATGAGGGGGTAAAACGGCACACTGCTAGCGATGAGCAGTTAGCTTCATGAGTATGCCTTAACTTTAAACTTGGCCTTGAGCGAGTTACTATTGTACGAACACAAAAAAACCACCTTCAGGTGGTTTTTCATATCTATAAATTAGTGTTTTTAATAGAAGTCAGGATTGAAACTGCTATTATCTGAATTATAGTTCAGTAACATTTCTTCTTTGTATTCTGTAGGCTTAGGATTTGAGTTGAAAAGCAAATAATATAGAAAGTTAAAAGACACTGCAGATACCTCTCTTGATTTATCTTCTTCTATTTTAGATTTAGCACTTGACTTACTTTCACTAGCGGTTGATCGATAATCCGCATCTGCATTATCCTCTTGCTTTTTCTTGCACTCATTCTTTTCTGAGACGGTCCATAAGGTACCATCGGGGGTAGCATTGTTGTCAGCGGTTTTGTTTTTATTTTCGGTTGCTTGTAGCACCGAATAACTTAAAAATAATATGCTGAAAACGAAAATTTGCGTAAAGACTCTCATGAGTGGAGTGTTTTAATGAAAATTTGTTTCAATTGGCAAATATAACGAAAGCTTTGAGAAGTTGTTTTTATTTGTTTGGTAAATTTAGCGTTTCAATGGCTAAATACATAGACCGCGCTGTTTCATAAAGCTTCCACAAGTTTTTAAACTCATTTGATTATACCGATAATTAATGTTTAAACAATTAAATTGAATAAAAAACACACATACATCTGCTCGTAACCAAATAATCTACTAAAAAACAATAAACCACCTCATATTAAAAAATTTAAAGACCCTAAAATACATTTGAGTAATAATACTTATCAACAAAATGGTTAGATTTTAATCGCCCCCTCCAATACTACACCGACATAATTGATTATCAGTCTATTATAATGAAGTTTCCAGCATTGTAACTAAAAGAAGCGGTCATTATAAGGGAATTTTTCTGAGGATATCAAAAAACGATCGCAAAAAGCATTATTCGCAAGGCCAAATACAGAGAAGAAATAAAAATAATGCTATTTTTTATCAGAAATTTTATTTTCTCATTGAAAAAGGGTATTTTAAGATAAAATTTACAAAAATGAAAAAAGATATCATAAAAGAGCCTTTAGCTCATGAGGAAGTTGGCTTTAAGAAAGGGTATTCTTGGACAGAATCTGAAAATTATGGGATTTATTTCCACTTCTTCAAACATTACACCCAAAACTTTACTTGGGAAGATTTTTATAGGTGGATAATGGATAGAGATAAAGCAGGATTGAAACCTAAAGAAATAGAAGCTTATAGGAAGTACGCAGAGCAAAATGCTAATTTGATGCCTGCTGAAGCTTTGGGTGATTGGGAATTTATATTCCTAATGTTGGTGAGTAGATATAAAGACGAGATAAATGAAGCTTTTGGAAAAGAAATCATAACAGATTTTAACCCTAATTAAATAGTATCTACTTAAAATAAGTTAAAATACTGATAATCAATACATAAAGATTGCTTTTTATTTATTATGCGCATATTTTTGATTCAAAAGTGGCAAAAACTGATGTATTAAAATATTTCAATTGGACATTTTAATGCTTAGCTCGAAGCATTATGGTAATATTATTACTCGTAAATCTTAGTCGGCATTTCTGGAAAAAAGATTATAAACTAAAAATATGCTTCTTGAAGTCTATCATTTTTTTATTAATTAAAACAAGAGAAGCTTATACCTCCTCGAATCTGTAATACCTTGGACATATTAAACAAGTCCTATTTAATGTCTTACCCCTCGTCTCTTTTTAGATGCTCTATCTGGTCTTTTGTGAAACCTGTATATTTGACTATTTTTTCTAATGACTGATTTTCTTTCAGCATTTATTTCGCTTTCTCAAATTGTCTTTCTTGTCTTCCTTCTTCTCTTCCTTCTTCCTTAGCTGTATCTAATGAGTTTTTCAAGTCACGGTAATACTTCAAACTGTCCTCATAAGATTGAATTTGTGCAGGTGTAAATTTGGCAATTTCCGCTGTTTCAAACAGCTTATCGAATATTTTCTCCCGTAGTTTATCCGGCACTCTCTCTAATTTATTGAGGTTGCGCAAAACAAACAGCCACTTATCAAATCTTGTCTCAAGCTCCTCAATAGTTTTATTGAACTTTGGCATCTCAAGATAGATAAAGGTGAGCTTATCATAGAAAATTTTCTTTGTTTCTATATCTGTCAATTTGATATCGTAGCGGTATTTATTAGGCTCTTTTTTGTCCTCCTCAAATACAAAGTCAAGGATAGCGATGGTGTAAACAGCTTTTAATTCATAGTTCCAATCAGCACGTTTTGCCTGTTCTCTTATCGGGAAAGTAGAGTAATAAACAGTTCTATCTTTGAAGAAGCTCTGTTTGGTCTTCTGCAACTCAACGATAAACTTTTCTCCTTTTTCGTTTTCACAATAAAGGTCGAAAATGGCCTTCCTATCTACTTCGCTCGCACCTAAGTGTTCTCCTTTTAGATAAGTAAGATCTTTAATTTCTCCTTCTTCCTCTTTTAAAAGAACATTCAAAAAGTCAAGCAAAAGATCTTTGTTAGGCTCCTCTCCAAAAAGTCGTTTAAAACCATAGTCAGTGAAGGGGTTAATATATTTTTCTGCGAATCCAGTCATTTCCAATTTATTTATACAAAGATACTAACTTTTGAGAACGACAGTATTTTTTTATTGTTTGACGGCCTACTCTGAGTCACTTCTTCAGTTCAATATTCCTGTAGTTTCTCTGCTATCTGTCTGGCTTACCAAGTTCAGGCCTTACCAATTTTTTGAATGTGGGGTAAAAATGAATCTGATCAATAAGCAAGCTATCTGTTAACATTCCACCTATAAAAGCAGTCTTTTTAAAAAATCATCACTGAAAAAACACCAATAAGGATTCCTACTATCTTAATAAGGATCCACATCAATAATGACCCTCACACTACTACCGAGGCCGTCGAATTGTCCTTCTAGGATCATCCGATGCAAAAGCTCCTTGTTTTGCTGTCGGAGTTTGGGGTCATTGCTCGTTTTAATGAAGATATGCTCAATAAAAAAATTGCGGATTTTATTGACACTCGGCCGCTCAGGACCAAGCACAATAGACTGCTCCATGGCATGCCTCAAGGCTACAGCAAGTCTTTGAGCAGCTTCAGCACATTTTTTCTCCGACTTATCTTTGATGGTCAGCTTAATCAATCGTGTCCATGGTGGGTAGCCAAAGCTCTTGCGCTCGGCAAGCTCTTCTTGATAGAAGCCATAATAATCTTGCGCCATGAGCTTGCGGTAAAGCGGATCTTCTACTTGGTAAGTCTGAATCAGCATCTGTCCCCTTTCCTTGCGCCTTCCTGCCCTGCCGCTGAGCTGCATGAGCAATTGGAATGCTTTCTCACGGCTACGGAAGTCAGGGAAGTGCATCAGGCGGTCGGCATTCACCACCACCACTAGCTGTACATTTTCAAAGTCTAGGCCCTTGCTCACCATCTGTGTACCAACGAGCACTTCGTAAGCGCCACTCGAAAACTCTTCAATGAGCTTCTCAATGCGGTGCCGCGTTCCTGTAGTGTCAAAGTCCATGCGCAAGGTCTTCAAGCTCGGTAGCAAAAGCTGTAGGCTCTCCTCTAGCTTTTCGGTGCCGTAGCTATTGGTCTTGAGATCATGAGAGCCACATTCGAAGCAACTGTTGCCTGCTTGTTGGCTCATCCCACAATAATGACAGCGCAGCAAATGGTTGAACCGATGGTAGGTCAAGCTCACATTGCACTGGGTACACTGGGGAATGTGACCACAGGCATTGCAAGACAGAAATGAAGCATAGCCCCGTCTATTTTGGAAGACTATCGCTTGCTTTCCTGCCGCAACTGTATCTTCGATCGCCTTGAGACTGTCGAAAGAAAACTCCTCTCGCAGCTTATTTTTTTTGCGGTCGCTCATCAAATCTACCAGTTTGATTTCAGGTAGCTCCACCTTGCCAAATCGTTCTAATAGTTCTACGAGCTGATATTTGCCGTTTTCGGCATGTCGGTAGGATTCGAGAGAAGGGGTTGCCGAACCCAATATGCTGCGTGCGCCATGCAAATGTGCCAAGACCAGTGCCAAGTCTCTCCCATGGTAGCGAGGCGCAGGGTCATGCTGCTTGTAAGCAGACTCATGCTCCTCATCGATAATGAGCAGGCCTAGATCTTGAAAAGGCAAGAAGCAAGCCGAACGCACCCCTATGATGAATGAGCATTCACCTGAAACCAAGCGCTTCCACACCTCCACGCGCTCGTTGTCACTGTATTTGCTGTGAAATACACCCATCTCCGAGCCAAAATGTCGCGTCAGTCGGCTTACCATCTGTGTGCTCAGTGCAATCTCAGGCAGTATCATCAGCGCTTGCTGACCTTGAGCAAGGCAATCTTTGATCAGCCGGATGTATAGCTCTGTCTTACCACTTCCGGTCACCCCATGCAGCAATACAGGCTTGCGTGCTTCAAATGCCTTGAGCGTCTGCTCGTATGCAGCTTGCTGCGCTTCCGTAAGTGTGATCGGCCCAGCCTTAGGCTTAGTAGAGGACTTGAGGCGAGAAACTATTTGCTCATACTTCTCAAATACCCCCGCTTTCACCAAGGCATTGACCGCCGCATTGCTCGCACCCTCCTCACTCAAATCGGAAAGCAATACGCCTTCCTCATTTTTCTCGGGTGACTTCCAAATATTACACAAGCTCAAATATTTCAAAAGCGCTTCCGTTTGCTTGGGTGCTCGCTTTTCTGTGCGTTCAAATACCCCTTGCAGCTCTTCCTGACTTAGCACAAACTTCTCCTCCAAGCGAATGCGCTTTTCGCGCTTAGGCACATATTTGTCTTTTACATTTTCGAAAAATAGCACCGCCTCCTTTTGATACAATCCGTACAGCAAGGGAGACACATGCTTGCGGTCGGTAATTTCCTGCACCTCCTTGAAGCTCAAGCTCTCCTTTTGGCTAAGCACCTCCAGTAGCTGCAACTCCTGTTCGCTGAACTCCACCGCTTCATCCCGCTCAAAGTTAGGATCGAGCTGTACGAAGCTCTCGCTCGAAAGCTTAAGTCCGGCAGGCAGCATCGCATTGAGCACATCCCCCGCAAAACACAAATAATAGTCAGCGGTCCACTGCAAAAGTTTTAGTTGGGATGAGGTGAAAAGGGGGCGATCATCTAAGATCTCAAATATCTCCTTGGCCTTAAACTCAGTGCTTGGCGCCACTCCCACTTCCAGCACCACACCCGTCATCACCTTGCGTGCGCCAAAAGGCACTAAGATGCGGTATCCGGCTGCAAGCTGATTCATCTGCCGCGCAGTGCACCGATAGGTGAAGGCTCCTGCAATTGGTACGGGCAGCAAAACCGTGATATAGCCGCCAGCTGCAACCTCATCCCCAATAAATAAATCTAAAGTTTCGCTCATTTTGGTTTCTTAGCTTGGGATGATAAGGTAGCAATACGTTCGTTGGCCAGATCAAGGTCGGCCGCAAAAGCAGCCTGAGGCTGTAGCTTTTCTAATTTATCTTTTACAGATTGCAGAAAACCGATTTGCTCCTCCCTACCCTGATGTAAAGGCCGATGGCCGAGGGCTGCTTTGAGCTTGCGCCACGTCTTGATAGTGTGAATGGTATGCGGCTCAAAAAATGCCGCCGCGAATTGATCACTAATATAATCCACCGCTTGTTGGGTTGGGTGAATCATATCTTCTTTATAATAGCGATAATCGCGCAACTCATCCATCATGATTTCATAAGAGGGGAAATAATCCGCACTTTTGGTTTGGGCGATGTACTCCCCGAGAGCCGCTCTCAATAGCGACTTAGATTGCTGGTTTTCGATTAAGCCTTCTTTGATATGCCGAACGGGGCTCAGGGTGTAGAGCAAGCGCAGCTCGGGATTATGGGCAAGTAATGCCTTTTCTATCATCACGAAAGCCTCTTTAAGCTCCGCAAAGCTCAAGATCCTTTTATTGAACAAATGATTGGGCGCTTTGTGGCAATTGGCAACCACCTCATTATCCGCCGAAAAGGCGTGTATCCATGCGGTGCCCAGCGTAATGATCAATACCTTAGCTTGAGTAAGTTTAGCCTTCAGCTCTTTTCCAAATCCGTCAATTTCAGCCCTTAAGCTGGCTTCATCGGCGGCGTAGAAACTAGAATGGTAGTCGAAATGAAAAAAATGCGCGCCTTGCTGAATATATTTCTGCTCATTGGGTGGTCGTGCTTCAATTGCCGCTTGAATTACCCGACAGATGCTGACAGGATTAAAGAGCGTACCCCCTTGTGAGATGGCCATGGGCAGTCTCCAGTCGTGAAGCTTAGCTCCTACCTCCGCACTAAAGCAAGAGCCCATGGTCACCAAGGGCGTCTCATGACTGATGCGGTAGTCGTAAGTAGGCAGTTGAATATCTGTTTTCCACTTCATAAAACGAAGATACAGCTTGAGTCGTGAATTTGATAGGGATGAGGGGATAAATTAAGGCTAGGTCTTGTTCGTTAAGCCATTTAGGAATGAAGAGAAATGAAGAAAATGGAAATCACTAAGTAGAAACCAATGCTGTCCTAAATAAATTGCTAGACCCATATTTATAGTTCTCTTATTCAAAT
>JAFIEW010000113.1 GCA_020832375.1 Cyclobacteriaceae bacterium | reverse complement strand
AAGCTGTTTCTTTTCAATGCGTATATCTATTGATGTAGTTATGCGGATAAGCATAAAATAAAAAGCTCGTTACCACCATAGATATTAAGTTTAAAAATCGTGTGCGCCTAAAGAAAAACATCTTTCATTTACAATATTTTCTTAAACTAGATCACTAACTTTGAACTAAAGGGCATCGTAAGTTATAGTCGCTAAGGAATCAAAATAAAAAACATCACTTTATTTCGAGTATATAAATCAAGCCTAATAAGGTATTACCAAACAACAAACAAGAATATGAATATTAAAGGTGCATATATTGCAGACATCATCAGAACACCGGTAGGTAAATTTGGCGGTAGTTTATCTACCGTAAGACCAGACGACTTGGGGGCAATTCCTATCAAAGCACTGATAGAACGAAATAAAGACTTAGACCCTTCGGATATTGAAGATGTAATATTCGGAGCTGCGAACCAAGCGGGTGAGGATAATCGAAATGTTGCTCGTATGTCTTTATTACTTGCTGGCCTCCCTGAAAGTGCAGGAGGAATTACTGTCAATCGTCTTTGTGCAAGCGGTTTACAATCCATCATGGATGCATCTCGAGCTGTCATGCTTGAAGAAGCGGGTGCTTACATTGCGGGAGGTGTGGAGAGCATGACGCGCGCGCCCTTCGTAATGGGAAAAAGTGAACAGGCCTTTGCTCGTCAGGCAGAGATATTTGATACTTCTATCGGATGGAGATTTATTAACCCAAAACTGGCTAAGCTCCATTATCCTTACAGCATGGGAGAAACGGCAGAAAATGTAGCCGAGAAATATGGTATCAGCCGAGAAGAACAGGACGAATTTGCACACTCATCCCAACAAAAATATGTAGCGGCCTATGAGAAGGGTTTGTTTTCTGATGAAATAATTTCGGTAGAAGTACCTCAAAGAAAGGCGAGTCCACTTTTATTTCAGAAAGACGAGCATCCAAGGTTAAGTTCGGCAGAAAAACTTGCCATCTTGAAGCCTGCCTTTAAAGAAGGAGGAACTGTGACAGCAGGTAATAGCTCAGGAATTAATGATGGGGCAGCCGCAGCACTAGTAATGAGCGAAGACCAGCTTAAGAAATCAAATATCAAGCCTTTAGTAAGAGTGGTAAGTTATGCCGTAGCGGGAGTTGATCCTGCATATATGGGAATAGGCCCCGTGCCAGCGACAAAAAAGGCACTTAAAAGAGCCGGCCTTCAGCTTAAAGATATCGGTCTAGTAGAACTCAATGAAGCCTTTGCAGCACAAAGTATAGCCTGCATGCGCGATCTTGAGCTTGACCCAGCAATCGTCAATATTAAAGGAGGTAGCATCGCAATTGGACATCCGCTGGGAGCATCAGGTACGCGAATATCAGCAACTCTGATTCATGCTATGAAAAATCAAAATATAAAATACGGCCTTGCTACCATGTGTATTGGTGTAGGGCAAGGGGCAGCGGTAATTTACGAATTGGTATAAATTTTAGTCCGGAAGTAAGCAAATCTTCTATGCTTACATTCAAGCGCAATAAAAAAGGAGGTCAACGACCTCCTTTTTTATTACTATTTTGATGATTAAGCTAAAATACAACGCGAAACTACAAGTGATAACTATCTTTTCTCAAAAGAATAACATACTTTAGATTCGCCATCTTTTTCATCAGATATCAATTTCTACCTGCTTGCTAAGCAAATCTTCCATGCTTTCTCTTTTGCGAATAAGGTGCGCTTTACCCTCGTAGACCAAAACCTCCGCAGGCCTATAACGACTATTATAGTTAGATGACATACTGAAACCGTAAGCACCTGCATTTTTCATAGCGATGATGTCACCCTCACGCAGATCATGTAGCTTTCTGTCATGTCCAAATGTATCCGTTTCGCAAATATAACCTACTACAGTATACACTCTTTTTGGACCACTAGGATTACTGATGTTAACTAGCTCTTGGTAAGCATCATACATCATCGGCCGGATCATGTGGTTCAATCCAGAGTCTACCCCAGCAAATACCGTGGCAGGAGTGGTTTTAATCACATTGGTCTTCATAAGGAAGTAACCTGCTTCACTCACTAGATATTTTCCTGGTTCGAACCATATTTGCAGCTCGCGGCCATAATCTTCACAAAAGGCACGGAATGCTTTTTCCATTTTTCTACCTAAGTCGTCTACATCGGTAGTAACATCACCCTCACGATAGGCTACTTTGAAGCCACTACCAAAATCTAAAAACTCTAAATCTTTAAAGTCACGAGCAGCATTGAATAAAATATCGGCACCCTTTAAGAAAACTTCAGCATCTAAGAAGTCTGATCCTGTGTGAACATGCAGACCGTTGATATGCATACCATAAGTTTCTACTACCTTGAGTACGTGGCGCAATTGCAATACACTAATCCCAAATTTACTATCAATATGACCTGTAGATATTTTAGAGTTTCCACCCGCCATGATGTGCGGATTAAGTCGGATGCAGCATGGTACTGTCCCTTTATAAGTATGGCCAAATTGCTCTAGAACTGAAATATTGTCAATGTTGATTCTAAGGCCAAGCTTTACGCCTTCTTGTATTTCTGCAAAACTGACGCAGTTAGGGGTGAAAAGAATTTCTTCAGGAGCAAAGCCAGCTTTGATTCCTAGTTGAGCTTCTTGAATTGAAACTACATCGAGGCCAGCGCCTTCTTTTTTGAGCAACCTCAAAATATTGATGTTACTCAATGCTTTAGTAGCATACTTCAAGCGTAAATCTAGTCCTGAAAAGGCATCTCTAAGCTTTCTATATTGTGATTGGATTTTTTCAGCGTCGTATACGTATAAAGGGGTACCAAACTCTTTGGCAATGTCTACCATCGCCAAACCCTGAATGCTATATTGATTATTTTCTAGAATCATATTTCTCTAATAAATAGGCTTTTCGTTTGAAATAAGCTGCAAAAATGCTTACAAATTTGGATAATAAAAAATACAATCTTTAGAACCTATTTATTAATAAGATGTTAGGCGTTTTTCATGAAGGATATAAGAGATTATCACGAAATATTGATGAAGCGAGAAAAACTCGCTGTTCGTAGCTTGCAATGCAGCAGTGTAAACAATCTTCGCTACTTTATTGAGCCATACTATTCAACTCGCAATCATCTTTATTTAAAACTTCAGATATCAAAGAGATTTGAAAGCAAATACATCCTATGATTAAGAAAGATGAGTATGGACAAAAGCTATTTTTTTTTAAAGAAAAATATTTCGAAACCAAGCCTACTACGATTGCGACAACATCAAGTACTCCCATGCAGCCTCTCTTTCAGATCGAGCAAGGCACTTTTTTGCAAGCTCAAAAAGTCGATGCATTCTCTCTCGACTGTCGAGTGTACTCATCCCAACTAAGATATCTTCTTTTGCTCTTACTTGCAGCATTTCTTTGCTAGGTAGCTGGTGTACAGAGGCTAGTAAGCCCAATTCATTACCCGAAAAATGTCCAGACTTCACCACGAAATCAGGTAATTGATCGACCCCGATTCCCAAATTTCTTGACGGACGAGGCACCTCAAACAAAGCCTCCGCTTGTGCACGTACATACCAATTCCCTCCTAGCCTGCCCACAGCATCGAGCTGATGCGGATCGATTTGTCCATTTTCTTGCAAAAGCGAGTTTCGTATATGCATATAGATCACCTCACAAATTACCAAATTACCAGCACCACCATTTTCGCCCAAAGGCTTCACCTCATTGACCTTGCATTCGAAGCGAATCGGGGCTACCTTGACCCCTGCCGGACGAACTTTAGTGCTCTCAACACGCTCAAAACCTGCCTTTTTAAACTCATCCACGCCGCTAGGGTACTCATTGCTACTAAGAGACATCTGTTGCACCATCTCATGACTCACAATGTTGATTACCACTTCAGGATGGGTCAATACATTGTTATAAGTATCTTTTGAACTACCATCACGTCCCCTTCTTGCAGGTGAAAAAACCAATATAGGCGGATTGGCACTGAACAAATTAAAGTAGCTGAAAGGGCTTAAATTTGCATTTCCATCAGCATCGAGTGTACTTGCCAAAGCAATTGGGCGTGGTGCAACAGCACCCGTTAGGTAAGTATATAGGGCTGTATTGTCTAATTCTTGTGGGTCTATTTCTAAAAACGCTTTGTCCATATTTTAAAATTTCTTAACGAATGGGTACTTTCTTTTTTGCGTGGAATGAGTATACTAGCCAGTTCACTAAATCAAAACTGACCTTACTCATAGGCTATAGGCCAATATTTTTTTGTGCTATATGAGCGCCGCTGTGCAGTTTAAAGCCATATTTATTAAGTAAAAATCAAAATTAGTCCTCATAATTTTTGAAGATGCTTTCTAAAATCCTCATCAGCTGTATTAGATCACCATCCTGCAACCCCTTTAGCCCTTGTGCACGCATTTTTAATATTTCAGGAAGAACTATATCCACCTTTTTCTTCCCCTCATCAGTCATGAATATACGAAAGCGTCGTCTATCCTTGCCATCCATTTGCCGCTTAACAAGACCTTTTTTACACAAAAGATCTATGATACGAGTAACGGTAGGGGCGTCCTTATGTGTTTTAATGGCAAGCTCATTTTGACTGATACCATCATGCAGAAAGATATAATATAAAATCACCCATTGGTCAACAGTGATATTGAAACCTAAAAGGTTGAATCGGCGCTGAACACTTTGCCGAATTTTTTTCACTACAATTTCCATTTTGTAGCTATAATTCCCAAAATGTTCCAACCCAATATTTTCTTCGTCTTTGCTCATTTACCAAAATATTTAATGATTACCTTTTGTATCTATCCAACTTTGATAATAAGCGGCGTCCTCCATCTGAACAGCAGCACGAGTTAGCATCAGTGGTTTAAAGGTGTCAATCATCACCGCTAATTCAGCTGTTTCCGTTTGACCTATACTTCTCTCTACAGCACCTGGATGTGGGCCATGAGGAATGCCTGATGGATGCAAAGTATAATTTCCTTTTTCTATGTGGTTGCGACTCATAAAATCACCGTCTACATAATAAAGCACTTCATCAGAATCAATATTAGAGTGATGGTATGGGGCAGGAACTGCCTCCGGATGATAATCGTAAAGCCTAGGACAAAAAGAACAAATCACAAAATTATGCCCTTCAAATGTCTGATGTATGGGAGGTGGCTGATGAATTCGACCTGTAATTGGCTCGAAATTATGAATAGAAAAAGCATAAGGATAATTATAACCATCCCAGCCCACAACATCAAAGGGATGAGAGGCATAGATCAAGCTATGAAGCATATTTCGTTTTTTGATGTATAGTCTAAAATCGCCCAATTCATCATGAGTCTGTAGCTGTGTTGGCAACTTAAAGTCACGCTCACAAAATGGACTATGCTCCATGAGCTGTCCCATTTTATTTCGATATTTCCTTGGGGTATAGACAGGACTCATGGACTCGGTGATTTGTAAGCGATTATCCTCACCATCGAAGTGCATTTGGTAGATCATTCCACGCGGAATCACCAAATAATCGCCATATTCGAAAGCAATATCTCCCAACATAGTCTTCAGGGTTCCGCTGCCCTGATGCACAAAGATCACCTCATCTCCATCTGCATTTTTATAAAAGTAATCAAGCATAGATTTCTTAGGTGCGGCTGAACTGATGACCACATCATTATTGAAAAAGAAGGGAACACGCGACTCAAGATAATCATCGGTGGGGCGTACTTCAAATCCTTTAACCAAGCGGCTTTTGATATTATGAGCATCTACAGCTTTGGGTGACACATCCTTAGGATGTTCTACCACTTTTACTTGCGTAGGTCGGTGAGTATGATACATCAATGTAGCCAAGCCAGAAAAACCTTCAGTACCAAAAAGCTGCTCATAATAAAGGCCACCCGATGGCTTTTTAAAAACTGTATGACGCTTACTCGGAATTTGTCCTAAACGATGATAAAAAGGCATAATTCGTTATTTTTAGATATTATTCGTAAACTAATAATTAGTTCTGTTACATACAAACGAGAATGGTGATTTTTCGATTTTGAGTTGAGAGTCTTAAGATAAGACATAAAAAAACATAAGTAAAAAGCTACTCGTTCAAGAGGATAATTCGAGGAATTAAAGCCAATAATTACTTCTACCTCTTTGAATTAATAAATCATTTTTCATTTAAAAACATCGATCTATATGGCTAAAATGATCAATCCTTATGATGATAAAAATTACACCTTTTTTGGTGATGTTTGTAAGTTCATCGATGAGGCAGCTAACCACTTGAAATACCCTAAGGGTTTAATTGAGCAAATCAAACAATGTAATAGTGTTTATCAGTTTAACTTTCCTCTAAGTGGTAAAGGTGAACACGACTATCAGGTAATTAAAGGTTATCGGGTGCAGCATTCTCACCATAAGCTACCCGTGAAAGGTGGTATTCGATTTAGTATTTCAGTAAACGAGGATGAGGTCAAAGCGCTTGCGGCATTGATGTCTTTTAAATGCGCCCTTGTCAATGTGCCTTATGGAGGTGCAAAAGGTGGAGTAAAGATTGATCCTCGAAACTACACCACAGAGCAACTTGAGCGAATTACGCGGAGATATACTTCTGAACTGATTAAGAAAAACTTCATAGGCCCTGCTATTGATGTTCCTGCTCCTGATATGGGCACTGGTGCTCGAGAAATGGCTTGGATAGCGGACACCTATGCCACCTTCCACCCAGACTCGATCAATGCCTTAGGCTGTGTAACAGGTAAGCCGATTTCTCAACACGGTATTAGAGGTAGAACAGAGGCTACAGGTAGAGGGGTTTACTTTGGAATCAGAGAGGCGGTTGATAGAGCGGATGATATGAAAGCGCTTGGCTTAGAAAGAGGAATTGAAGGTAAACGGGTGATCATACAAGGGCTAGGCAATGTTGGATACTATTCAGCAATCAACTTAGCTAAAGATGGAGCAAAAATCATTGGAATCGCCGAGTATGACGGTGGCTTATACAATGAAAGTGGTATCGATATAGAAGCGGTAATCGAGCACAGAAAGGAGTCTGGTAGCATTACAAATTTTAATGGCGCTAAAACTATCAAAAATAGTTTAGATCTCTTAGAGTATGACTGCGACATTCTCATACCGGCTGCACTTGAAAATCAAATAACTGTAAAAAACGCAGCTAATATTAAAGCTAAATTGATTGCAGAAGCGGCTAATGGTCCTGTTACTCCAGAAGCTGAGGAAATCCTTATCGAGAAAGGTTGTATGATCATTCCTGATTTGTATTTAAACGCAGGTGGTGTGACAGTATCCTATTTCGAGTGGCTAAAAAATCTATCGAGGGTATCTTTTGGGAAAATAGAAAAGAAAAACGACGAGATGAAGAATCGCCTCATGGTAGAAGCAATCGAAAAATCTTCAGGCCAACAACTTGGCAAAGAACATCGAGATTTATTGATTAAAGGTGCTGGCGAAGCCGATCTTGTAGACTCAGGACTCGAAGAAACCATGATCAATGGCTACAATGACCTCAGAGGAACTATGGCCGAGCATAAAGTAAAAAGCTTAAGAAAGGCTGCTTTCATCAACTCTGTAGATAAAATAGCGATCAATTATCTAGATATGGGAATATTTCCTTGATATCAACTGGTAGATAAAAGAGTGTAGGAATAATAGGAGTTATTTCCTCACTCTCTACTATTGAAAACTAAGCTAGTAGCTTTAATATTAAAAAAGAAAAATTGCACAATAAATAGACTAAGCTAATCATTATCTTCTTCGGCGAGGAAAATAGATGGCTCCATGTTTTCATAGGTAAAATTAAACTTTGAAGGCACAGAAAAACCTATCACCAATTGATCCTTTTCAATAGGCTTAATACCTTTCCAACTCTTCATGCTTTGACTAATCAACTCTTTTTTATTATCCACCACTTCGTTGCTAAGTGATTGCATAAGCCGTGAAAGTTGCTTTTCAGTATAGGGCTCATTATACTTTCCGCCATTCTCATCCATATAGCCCCTTGTGCTAATATAAAAGTAAGGGCTTTCATCCAGCCTGTGGTTGGTATCGATAATTCTATGAGAAGCACGAGTGTTAAATCCTTTACTAGAGGATTCTGTGGTAATTTTCCCATTTTGTTCCTTAAATATCGTAATACCTGCGGTGCAAAGATTTAGCTCAAGAAGATCTGTTTTAATACAGCCTATTAATACCTGACTTTCTATTCTGGAAAATGACTCCCCACCATGCATAATGAAATCTTTATGAAGGGTAGCTATTTTTTTAAGCACCCTAAGTGGTGAGTTATTCTTTTTATTTTTAAGCAATTGATTGAGTGTAAAATGAAACCATATCTGCATGATTCCAGCCTCAATAGGTCCTGATCCACCTCTTACTTCTATCACCGCAAAATATAGTCGCTGGTTATTTTTATAAAACCATAGCTGATCCCCTACTCGATCGGGTGCGGAAGCTTCGTATATAAAAGCGTCAGGCAAAAAATGTGATAATTCGACGCGATGAGGCTTCATGTTTTTAAGAAGCCTATTGATTACATTAAACTTTTCATGGAGATTTGACTTATACAAATCTAACTCCTGAGCCAACTCGGTCACTAAGCCCTTGTGTAGCTTTAACTCCTCTTCAATATCAGTTTTGTCAGCCTGAATTTTTCTCATCTTTGTGAGGCTTCGATCCTTGATAATACGACTACGGAAGATCATAAATAAGATCAAAACCACAAGCACAAAACTGCCAGCAAGGCTATAAACTAGTATTTCTCTTTGATCCGCTCTTAATTTTTGAAGCTGTCGATCACGATTGAGTTCTGATATTTGCTTTCCCTTTTTTTCTAATTCATACAGTGCTTCAATTTCAGATGCTTTCTTCGCAATATCTTTTGAATACATCGCTTCATTATGCATCATGTACAGCTTAAAATAGATCAAAGCGGATTCATGATCCTTAATCCTGTCATAATATTTTGCAATGTTTTTATAGGCTGACTCTAAAACGGGGTTAGCTTCGATCTTTTGAGCAACTACCAAAGCCTCTTTTAAAACTTTGATGGCTTGCTGTATTTCACCAATCTGATAATAGGAACGACCTAACTCTAATAGAATTTTTGATTGTAAGTCTAAGTTGCCTGCATTCTTCGCTAATTCAAGTGCTTTATTTAGGTTGTTGATTGCACCTTCTGTATCGTCTTTTAGGTTGAGGCTCCTTCCTATGTTGAATAAAAAATATCCAGACTCCTCAGGGTTTTCAATGCTCGTTTGATCTACCTTTGTAGAGGATTCAAAATATCTACTCGCTCCAGCATAATCTTCCTTGCGTATGTATATTTCGCCTAAGCTCATCAAAGCACTACTCAAAATATGGGTATTTTCAACTTTTGTGGCGATTTCGATCGCCATATTAAAATACTCTTCCGATTTGTTGTAATTTTTTAAGTCGAAATAGATGGAGGCTATGCTATGATAAAGCTCCGCTTTGATTTCCTCAAAATCTTCTTCTTCAGAAATTCTCAATGCCTCGATACAATAGTCTATGGATTGATCAAAGTTACCTAAGAAATTGTAAAGCTCGCACATTAATGATTTTACTCGAGCTACACCCAGAATATCTTCAATAGACTCATACTCTTCTAATGATAATTGCGCATACTCCAAAGCTTTGAAGTATTCATCACGCTCAAAATAGATAAAACTTATATAATACAAAGTAGATGCATGAAGACCTTTAATACCCGCTCTATCATAAATAGATGCACTTTTACGATAGTAAAAAAGAGCGCTATCTTTCCTTAATCGATAATATTGTAAATCACCCAAATGAAACAAGGCATCTGCAAGTGGTTTCGCATCTGGCATTCCTTTAGCTAATTCTACTGAAGCTCGAATATAAATTTCTGCCTCATCGAATCGAGCTTCTGAGAGTAGTGCTTCTGAGAGTATATTGAGCGTTTTAACTCTCTCATCAACAGCCAGATTTCGGCCTAATTTCATCTTTAAGCTATCTATACCGTCTAGCTCATTGGACTGGGCAAATAGCAAGCTACCACTACTTTTAGAAAGTAGTAAGAACATTACCGCCCAAGAAATCAATTTTAATCTTCCGCCCATATCTTTGTTCCCTCCGTACAGTTTTTGCATATATCTATTTCCTCTCTACCATTGAGAAGCAAGCTACGGAAATTTTGATAAGCCTCGTTTTTCCATATCTTTTCGAATGGCTGATGCATGATGTTTCCCATCTGATGATGTGCATCTTTATCAAAGCAACAGGGCACTGTATTCCCGTCCCAAGTGAAAACACATGAATGCCACATCTTCCAGCATTGATTAAGTAATTTATTTTTGAACTCATACCTGCCATCAGCTAACTTTCTGTAGCGAGAATATTTTTCGTTTTCAGGGATGAGGTCAGAGCCATGCTCATAATCATAAATTTGAGCTGTTTTCAACTTCACTTCATCTACTCCAAGCTCATCTGCCAAACGGTAAACTTCTCCCACTTGATGCTCGTTTGGCCTTACTACCAAAAATTGGAAAACAACATAAGGTGTTGATGAATTTAATGCTTTTTTAGCTTCTATCAAATTTTTAGTCCCCTCAATCACCTTTTGAAGGCTTCCTCCTATTCGATATTGCTCATAAGTAGCCTGAGAAGTACCATCAATTGATATTATCAAACGACTTAGGCCGCTCTCTACTGTTGCTTTTGCGTTTTTGGGATGAAGATAGTGGGCATTTGTACTGGTTGATGTGTAAATACCAGCTTTGGAGGCAATTTTTACCTGCCTCAAAAAACCTGAGTTGAGATAAGGCTCCCCTTGAAAGTAAAATAATATGGTAGTAAGCGAGCTTTTTAAATTATCAATAACACGATGCACTAATTCATCCTCAGACATACCTCGATCTCTAGTAAAAGATCTCAAACCACTAGGACACTCGGGGCATCGAAGATTGCAAGAAGTAGTTGGTTCAATAGAAACCGCTAAAGGCATACCCCATACAATAGGGCGACGCATTAATCGAGATAAATAATAGCTCAAACTAATCAGCATCGCATGCTTCAACTGACTCAGCTTACGATGCCTTACAAACTCAAATATATCTTTTAGCTTTGCCTTGTTTATCATTTTTTTCGATCAACCTTAAACAAATACTCACAATCCAATTTGGATAACCCTATCAATTTCGTATTTAAACCGTCCGATAATGCGATTAGCTAAAGATTTTTTCTTTGCTTTACCACCTAGACAGTCACTATTAAATTAAGATATTGAAATTATTAAAATTAGCACTTAATCTTCATAGTCTCCTTATTTACAGAAAAATTCAACAAACAATTCACTAGCATTGATCCTAATAACGCTATTTCAGACTATTTTCATTCGCTAATCTCAACCGTAAATTCAGAATGTAATATTGATTTAGACAATTTTTAAGCTATTTACGAAATATTAAAGGAGAGCTAGAGAAAGAATTCCTAAGATAACCACCAAGCATAAAATCATCTATGGTTTAGTGAATCGAAGAAACTTACCACAGGCTTACTGGGAAGAAAAGGATTTTGGGGACGCTATTGCTGATTATAGTGGAAGATGTTGTATTTTTACTTTTTAAAATTTAAAGAAGACCGAAAATCAGCATGTCCACTTACACTACTGAAATTACTTCCGACAAAATACCATCAGATAACCCTATTCACCAAAGGTTATTGCAAGCCTACTATCTGGCTATTCCCTACATAAAAGGCGATTTGCTCGAACTAGGTTGTGGTGAAGGCCGAGGGCTAGAGTTATTAAAAAGCGAAGCTGACACATACACCGCTGTAGATAAAATAGAAGAGGTGATTGACAGATTGAGCGCAGCGAATCCTGAAGTGAAGTTTATTCATGATTTCTTTCCCCCACTCAATAAAATTGCTGATGAATCTGCAGATGTAGTAGTGAGCTTTCAGGTAATTGAACACATTGAAGATGACCTAGGCTTCTTAAAAGAGATCTATCGTGTATTGCGACCAGGCGGAACAGCCCTTCTTACCACTCCTAACCAAAGCATGTCACTTACGCGTAACCCATGGCATATTAGGGAATACCTTGCTGATGAATTTGCTACTTTGCTCAATGCCGTCTTTGATAAGGTCACCGTGAAAGGTATCACAGGTAATCAGAAGGTGATGAAGTACTATCAAGAAAATAAAAAGTCCGTAGAAAAAATCACTCGTTTCGATATTTTTGATTTACAAAATCGATTACCCGCATCTCTACTTAAAATGCCCTATGATATATTGAATCGCCTAAATAGGAACAAACTTAGCCAGAAAGACCAATCGCTAGTACAAGCAATAAAACATACAGATTATATTCTTTCAGACGAGCCTCATTTGAGTTTAGATTTATTCGGTATTGTAGAGAAGTGATCGATCTTCGTGAATAGTGGATAAGTGAAGTAGGAATTAATGTAATGATGAAAGCATATCTACCGCTTTTTGATCTTGTTTTTCATACACGACTTATTGCTTTCGCCCGGATTATGCGTTAGGGTTCGTTATGAGAGCTAAAAATACAAGAAAATCAAGTATTTAATGACTAAGGCATAGCACCGCTATGGTGAAGGCGTTAAACGCATCGAAGCGTTTGATTTTGAAGTATTTTTAGCTCGGAATAGAAATTATAATGCATATTTCCATCTAACTAATTTTTAGAGCAGCATTTAATTCATCAACTGA
>JAFIEW010000112.1 GCA_020832375.1 Cyclobacteriaceae bacterium | reverse complement strand
TCTAAACTTTATGATTTATTTATCAACAATTTAGCTGTTTTTAAGCAGACCCTAATTAATTTTTACAACCAAAAAGAGTAAAGGCTCCTCTTAAAAATTACGGATATATAAGCTTAAAAATCAATTGGCCAATATTACATTATGGGTATCTGCTAGTTTACAAAACTTAGCTGTATTGTCATCAAGAAATATATTTCATCAAAGTCATTGCTTGAAACATAGCATTACAAGAAGGGTATTTATTTGCTTAATGATTACACTTTCTTAGACCCTGCGCAATATGATGTCACGCTGCGTCCTAAAAATCATGCAATGTCGCTCAATGTTATACATCATGTTTCACAGTGATTCCTATTTGTCTAAGGCTGTGTCAAGCTTTCGATAAATTGACCTCTGCAGTCTTGCGGATAGGCACACAATAAATTCTCAATTGCTGATGTGTGTTAATCGACCAATCTTCTTCGCTGGCGCTTTTTGTTTTTGTTATTAGTCTCTGGATTTGTTAAGTACAGGTCAATATCTTCCATGAAATTAAGATGAATTACGCTGTCTGAGATATCTTTTATTTTGTATGACATGGTAAAAAGGTCTTTTTCATTAATGAAATCAAGGGTATCATCGTTAATTCTCCAGCGAA
This sequence comes from Cyclobacteriaceae bacterium, assembly GCA_020832375.1. Lineage (GTDB taxonomy): Bacteria > Bacteroidota > Bacteroidia > Cytophagales > Cyclobacteriaceae > JAFIEW01. The sequence goes on along the minus strand of JAFIEW010000112.1, from coordinate 12,539 downwards.
GGACATTTCTCATGGTGTCTACATTAAAGACACACCCTTGATATCCATAGGCGTGAAGAGTTGCCGAACCGTCTTCACTAAAAAAGACTTTGCCATTCATTTTAAGATTTGCTTTTTCTTCAATCTCAGGAAAAGCGTTAGGGTCAGATACCCACAAAGCATCCCATTCGCCTTGCATTCCCCCTGTAATATTTTCAGGCACAGCACAGGAAGAAACCCCTATAACACACAACAGCAAGTAGAATCTGATTTGTTTTTCGATCATTTGAAGGGACTATACAGAATAAAGTTCAATATGGTTAAAACGTTATTAAGGTGCAAATATGATAAAATAAACTTAAAAAAAGGTTCTCTCGTTCTATGAATTATATTCAGTTCATACTATCTTTAAACAACCAACTAACAAATACAAATATGGAGTACAAAAGAGTTTTCGAACTTTTAGAAGATCAAAATAAAAGTTTCCCTCAAGCTGATTGCTTAGCATCCAAAGTGAATGGTACATGGGTAAAGCATTCTACACAAGATGTTATCAATATAGCAGAAAATATTGCTCTTGGCCTTAGAAAGCTTGGTATAGAAAAAGGTGATAAAGTTGCAATCATCAGCAATAATCGCCCTGAATGGAACTTTGTTGATTTTGGTATTCAATTTCTCGGTGCAGTGAGCGTTCCCATGTATCCTACGATTACTGCTGACGACTATGCCTATATCTTTAATGACAGCGAGGCTAAAATTGTTTTTGTAGAGGATAGGGAAATGTACGATAAAGTAGCTGAGGCTCAACAAAGCTCTCCTAATCTTAAGCACATATTTACCTTTGACAACCTCTCAGGTGTGCCTTATTGGAATGAGGTACATGCCATGGGTAAGGAAGAGGACAATAAGATACTCGAACAAACTAAAGAAGCTGTTGATTTAGATGATTTGCTCACTCTTATCTACACCTCTGGTACCACAGGCAGGCCTAAAGGAGTCATGCTTACACACAAAAACATATTAAAGAACACCTATTCCGTAGCCAAGCTTTTTCCTATTGATGGTCCTAAAAGTAAGGCCTTGAGTTTCCTACCGCTATGCCATATTTTTGAGCGTACGGCTACTTATACTTATATGCGCCTAGGCCTGTCCATCTACTATGCGGAAAACCTTGAAAAGATAGCGGACAACTTAAAGGAAGTGCAGCCGCATACATTCACTACAGTACCTCGATTGCTAGAAAAGGTATATGCAAAGATCGTTGCAAAAGGATATGAACTAGAAGGAATAAAGAAGAATCTCTTCTTCTGGGCGCTTAACTTAGGTTTAAAATATGAGCCTAATCTTGATATGGGTTTCTGGTACAATTTCAAGCTTAAAATTGCCAATAAGCTCATATTTAGTAAATGGCGTGAGGCACTAGGAAATAATATTGAGTTTATTGTTTCTGGAGCGGCGGCCTTACAGCCGAGGCTTGCGCGTGTCTTTTGGGCAGGACAAATACGTGTGTTAGAGGCTTATGGATTGACAGAGACCTCTCCAGGTGTTGCATTTAATCGCTTCGAGCCTGAAAACGTAAGAGTGGGTACTGTAGGCCCAGCCTTAGAAGGTGTTGAGATCAAAATTGCCGCCGACGGTGAGGTGCTCGTACGTGGTGATAATGTGATGCAAGGGTACTATAATAAGCCTGAACTCACCAAAGAAGTGATTGATGAAGACGGCTGGTTCCATACAGGTGATGTAGGGGAGTTGGTCGAAGGTAAGTTCTTAAAGATTACTGATCGTAAGAAAGAGATGTTTAAAACGAGTGGTGGAAAATACATTGCACCACAAGCCGTCGAAAACAAATTCAAAGAGTCTACTCTTATAGAACAGATCATGGTAGTAGGCGAAGGCGAAAAGTTTCCTGCAGCACTCATAGTACCATTGGAAGATGCAGTTAAAGATTGGTTCGGTAAAAAAGAATTGAATTATACAAACCTTAAGTCTGCTATCGAAACCCCAGAGTTCATTGAAAAAATGAATAGAGAAATGGAGCGCTACAATAAAAACTTTGCTCAGTTTGAGAAGGTCAAAAAATTTAAGCTATTGGCAGAGCCATGGGGTATAGAAGGTGGTGAGCTTACGCCTACTTTAAAACTGAAGCGCAAAAATATTGCAGCTAAATTTGAGCAGCATATCGCAGATTTTTATAAAGATGATAAAGAAATCGTTTAGTAAAACAATATATATGACACAAACTTTAAAAATAGTACTTATCACTTTCGTGATAGGTACTATTTTTTCTTGCTCCGCTGAAAAGCGACTCAAAAGTAAAATTGTTGGTGATTGGACCATCCAAGAATATAGCCAAGCTGTCGGAGAGGAAAATGAGATCAGCATGAAAAATGTTGGAAGCTACCATTTTGATAAAAGTGGGGAAGGAGAGAGAAAGCTTGACTATAAAATTCTTAAATCTGCAACCAAAGAAGATAAAATCTTTAATTGGTCAAATGATGAGAATAGCGTTCGTATTAGTGATGACTCCGGAAAAGCCGAAACTTGGGTAGTCGTAGATGCCAAGTCAAAAAAGCAAAAATGGGTGAGTACTGACGACGCAGGTGAAAAACAGGTGATGGTACTTAAAAGGATCCCTCATCCATCGAAGTAAAATGAAATTATCAGTGCAAGAACCATACAAGCTAGTTGTTCTTGCATTTTTCGAAGTCTTTCGTTTTACATATGATAAGAATATCAACGACATTTTAAAATAAGAACTAATATGAATAGGTTTAAGGCGTCTTTAATTATTGTAGCTTGTGTTATTATCTTAGGGCAATTGATTTTGGTGGACTTCTCTGATTTGAGCTGGTCAAATAATTCAGGGGGCTACCTTAGCATGACATCCATGGTTTGCTTGATTGTTGCTATGATGTTGAGTGAAAAAACTGTTGCGAAAAAAGATACTTAATATTTTTTTCTCAATCTATAAAGTTCATTATGAGTTAAACACGGGTTGTATCTCTTTATGATGGCTGATGTTCAGTACTAATGTCTTATTATCAATTCTATTAAAAAATAATTCGAACTTTTAGCCCCTCAATCAAATTATGTAGCTTTGTATTATTAACAAAGACTACAACCATATGCATAAGGACAAGCTCAAAAACTTCCTACACGAATTAATTCATCAATTTCCTGATGACTGGCTAGCGTTAACTACCCATAGGCTAGACATCTATAATGAGCAAAAAGCTAAAGTAGCCTTTCTTGATGAATTGCAAGCTTTATTTGAGTCGTCTGATGCAACCTCCTCATCCCTCGCTGATCTTCCCACTGCTTACGATTATATTCGCTTGGGGCATCCATTGTCTTCAGTGCTAGAATGGGCGCTTGCTAGCCATTGCAATATGAATCCGCAAGCGGTAATTAGCTTCGATTCACAGACAATGCCCATACTTGCTGTGCTTCGAAAAAATCTCTTCTTAGGAAAGAAAAGCCTTATCTTGCATACTGAACCACTTCCTGATAACTTAGATCTTGAGGCGATTAGAAAGGTTTATGGCTATGAGGTCACGAGCAAGCAAATTGATACAACCGAAGATATACCTAGTTTTGATGGGAGTCGTATCTATTATAGTGTATCCAAACATGTCAAGTTCCAAGACCCAATAGTGGGTATTGACTTTGAAATAAAGTACATTCAAAATTTAGGAAGCGTCATTTTTACCTTTGATGATGAGTATATTGGGGAGATTCAGCACGTGAGGCGTAGGGAGAGCATCGCTATGACGCCAGCTAATTGCCTTCATGCGCTTCGTCAGCTACTAGATTTACCCGCTCCAATTGAAAATGAAGCTGATCAAGCTGAGAATTTATTTTCTGTTGTAGCTTCTATAAAGGAGATTACAGCTTCCGAAACCGCTCCTCTTTTGGGTTCAAGCGGTCTTTCTGTCCAATATGCCATTATGATGGGTTTAGTTGAACATGCCTTGAACCAATATCCAGGAAAGGCAATTAAATTTATCGTACCACCCAATTGCTATGGGGGTACAAACGATCAAGCTAGGCGACTTGCTGCATGCCATCCGCAGGTAGAAATCGTTGACTTATTGGTCGATGGAGATGCGGACATGGTGCAAGGTGTCGATCATATTTTAGATGAGCTTGCTTTGCAGGATGCAGTACCCTACATTATTGCAGAGATACCCACCAACCCGAGAGTTGAGGTGCCTGATTTAGAGATGCTACGAGATGCGCTGCAGAAAAAACGCTTTTCACCTAGTGGTGGGGCTGCAATACCTCCTGTATTCATTTTAGATCAAACTTTTTGTCCAAATGTTCAATTTTTAAGTGAAGAGGGTGTTTTGGCAGATACGCAGCTTATTGCTTATGTGAGTGGATCAAAATTCCCTTCTGGAGGTAAAGCCACTGCTGGGTATTTGAGCGCTAATAGAAAGGCGCAGCCCATCATGCCTTTGATAAAGCGCCATTTACTACTATGCGATAATGCTGCTACTCCCCTTCAAGTGAATATTCTCGCAGAACAGCTTCCTTCTATGCTTGATCGAATAGATCGTGCCTACCACAATACGAAAGAGTTTGTAGCATATATTAGAAAAAAGCTACCTGAGGCTAAAATCAATTTCGTGCCTAATGAGGTGGTAGCTCAGGGCTTTACACCATCTGTTTTTTCTCTGGATCTACCAACCAAAGGAAAAACGCTTGAGGAAAGAGAAGCCTATAAGCGACAACTTAACCATAGGCTAATAGATCTTATGATTACTCGTATTCCCACGGAAAGCAAGTACTGCGTAAGTTATGGTCAATTGAAAGGGTGCTATTGGACCATTCCAGCCACCTCTACCCAAGGTACCACGCGAGAAGAGGATAAGGATTATATTGCTAGGGTTTCTGTATCGCCTAGTTTGGACTTAGAGCGCCATAAAGCGGTATTTGATGAGTTTGTCGAGAGTATCCACGGCTAGCTAATGTCATTTTAATGGTATTCGTGGTATACACTCAAGACCTGGCCTCGGTGTTTAAATGATGAGATTTATTTGAGTATTTATCTTATACCTTTTGAAATAGCTTTCGGCTAAGACTAAATTCAAGCTGTTCGAATCGTATCTGGTTTGACATCTTAGCTCAAAGCTATTTGATTAGTTTTTAATAAAATCAACAAGGTACGGGATGAGTTCGGGATGAAGGGGTAGTTCAGGCTTACTATAAGTGCTATAGTTTTCCTGTATATTATCCATTCCGATTTTTTTAAGGACATGATTCATCTCGGCAATGCTTACAAATTTGGCATCTGGTGCTGCAGATCTAAGTGCTTGGGCGTCTTCAGCTTTTACTTGTATATCGCTTTCGCCTTGTACAATGAGTACAGGTTTATCAAGTTCCGCAATTATTGCTGCGGGGTCATGTTTTAGCCAAGAAATCATATAAGGTTGTACACTTGGGCGAAAAAGGGATTGAAGCATAGGGTTAACATTCTTTACAGTAAAGCCCATCTTTAAAGAGTCAAGGACCTTAGAAGCATCAGCAACAAAGTTAGGCGCTTGCTTTGTGAGTTGTTCGATAAGTACTAAATCTACGGGTCTCCCTGCCCCCGCTAGCGACACAATACGATCCCCCCCAGTGCTTAACTTTGCGATTAATGCTCCTTCACTATGACCAATCACAGTAATACTCGAGAACCTCTTATCTTCTTTGAGACTTTTTATTGCAGCGCTAGCATCATCAACATAGTGGTTGAAACGTAAGTCTTGTTCATTTTTTACAAGAGCCTCTCCAGTAGCAATACCTCGTTTATCATATCTTAAGCTAGCAATACCCTCTTCAGCCAGCCCTTCAGCCAACATCTTTAATGAATTGTTTTTCATGAAAGGGTTATTGCCATCTCTGTCCGTTGGCCCTGAACCTGAAATTAACAATACCACTGGATATGGCGCTTTATCCTCAGGTAAAGTAAGCGTTCCTTTTAATTCCCCACCTTCAACGGCAAATGTATAGTCAGCCGACTTATGCTGGGCTAATGCAAATTGACTATAGCTGATCATGATTAAACAGCTGATTAAAAAGTAGTGATTTTTCATAAATAACTTAGGTTAAATATATAATCGTTAATCCTAAACATAAGATTATATGTATATCCGCTTGTTTGCATCTTAAATTTCAAAAGAAGTACTAAGTTTTAAAAGCGCTGAAGGCGCTATATATCAAAGCACAGGGCGAAGCCTTGTGAGAAATAGACAGCATGACTTAGCCCTGAAAGGGCCGAATAAAGTAACAAGCTGTTTCTTTTCAATGCGTATATCTATTTATGCGGATAAGCATATAAGATTAAGGCACAAAGCTTATGCACTATAAAAATACAATATATTTTTGTTTTACTAGTGTATATCACGAACTATTGATTAAGATATGAAAAACGGTTTGCCCTTAGCTAGCCTTGAAACTGTCAAATAAATTAAAAGCAGCCCTTGCCAAATTATAAAGCCATTTGATTCAATTGGTGATAATTTTAAGCAATCAAAATTGATTTGGGGTGTAATACATCAAACCCTTTTCATCGGGTATTTGCAGATTTGCAGTTTACCACAAAAAAAAGCGAGGGTTCCCTCGCTTTTAAAATAATACTATTTTGATGTAAGCTAAGCTTTTTCTTCTTTTGTTGTTTCTGCGATTGGCTCACCCTTTATTTCAGCTTTAATCTTATTTTCGATTTCTTCAAGTAGCTCAGGATTATCTTTAAGCAGGTTTTTCACTGCATCTCTACCCTGCGCTAGCTTGCTATCACCATAACTAAACCAGCTTCCTGCTTTTTTGATGATATTGAGTTCTACTCCGATATCGATGATTTCACCTACTTTCGAAATCCCTTCACCATACATGATGTCAAACTCAACCACCTTAAAAGGGGGCGCCACTTTGTTTTTCACCACCTTCACCTTGGTGCGATTACCGAGTACATTGTCAGCACTTTCTTTGATTTGACCAATACGACGGATATCTAACCTTACAGATGCGTAAAACTTCAGGGCATTACCACCTGTGGTCGTTTCGGGGTTTCCGAACATCACCCCAATTTTTTCACGAAGCTGATTGATAAAAATACAGGCAGCTCCTGTTTTATGAATCGTACCCGTTAGCTTTCTTAATGCCTGCGACATAAGTCGGGCTTGAAGACCCATTTTGCTATCTCCCATATCCCCTTCTAACTCGCTCTTTGGTACTAGAGCAGCTACAGAGTCAATTACGATGATATCAATCGCTCCAGAACGTATTAAATGCTCTGCAATCTCAAGCGCCTGCTCTCCATTGTCTGGCTGTGATATTAATAAGTTTTCAGTGTCTATACCTAGCTTCTCAGCGTAGCTCTTATCAAAAGCATGCTCCGCATCGACGAAGGCTGCTAGACCACCAGCTTTTTGAGCCTCTGCGATACAGTGCATCGATAGTGTTGTCTTACCCGATGACTCAGGACCATAAATCTCGGTGATTCTTCCTTTTGGTATACCACCAATGCCTAAAGCCAAGTCAAGGCTTAAAGATCCTGTAGAAATAGCTGGTATATCAATTACTCGCTCATCGCTCAACTTCATCACCGTGCCCTTGCCGTAACTTTTTTCCAACTTATCTATCGTCAGCTGGAGTGCTTTTAACTTTTCACTTTTATCGCTCATGGAAACTTTTCACTTTATGATTATTGCTTCTTTTCTCTTGTATTAAAAATATTGTTTTTGCGTGGAATGAGAATATCGCATGGTACAATGAACCTAAAAAACGTTCAATCCAATTTTAACGCTGTCTGCTTCAACTGCAATTTACAAAACTTGCAATAAATGCTAACCATATATCTTAACCTATTATTCTGTTTAAAATCTATTAGCAGTCTGTATCGATGATGTATGCCTAATATTTTTAGCTAAACTAGCTTAAAACATTGTGCTAAAGTACTTCAATTTTCACCATATTGCAAATAGGCAACAGGATGTTATTCGCATAGGGATTGTTATAGTCCCTTAAAACCAAGATATACTTAGAAATGTTGATGTTATGTAATAGATGATTTTATTATGAATGACTAGTCATATCCTCATTCCACATTAATAAAAAGACCAAAATTTATAGCTTAAAACTAATTTAAGTAGTGAAAATAGATTTTTGATCCTTAAAAGATTTGAACTCTAATGCATTGCCGGAAGGGTCTAAAAAAAACATTGTGGCTTGCTCACCGGCTTCACCTTTGAAGCGGATATACGGCTCAATAATAAATTCGATATTGGCAGCCTTTAGTTTTTCAGCTAGCTCCTGCCATTGGTGCCATGGTAAAATAGCTCCAAAATGCTTGATGGGCACCGACTTCCCGTCGACAGCATTGGCTGGTGGCTCCTGAATAGGAGCCTCGGTAAAGTGTGCAGATAATTGATGGCCAAAAAAATCAAAATCGACCCATCGCTCCGCAGAACGACCCATCTTACAGCCTAATAATTCACCATAAAAGGCCTTTGTAGCCTCTAAGTCTCTAACTGGAAATGCTAAGTGAAAAGGAATAGTGGTATTGCTCATCGGTTATGCAGTTTGTGTTTATTTAATTATCAATGCTTAATAAGCATTGCAGGTATTAATCTTTTATAGTAAGGATAAATAGGCTGCAATTGATGATAATATTTGAGTTCCATAGACGGGTTAAAAGTACATTCTATGAATAGCCTCCGACTAAGTTGAAAGATCAGCTTGGACTCCCGGTCTCAAAAATTACCTGAAGTACTGTTTCGCCAACTGCATTGAGCGTTCGCCTATCAATTAAATCGATGTTATCATCATGAGTGTGATGATACTTTCCGAAAAAACCTTTTTCAGAGTCAGGATCATGGTCTACGATGTTTACTGTCGGTATGCCTGATCTAATCATAAAGATATGATCATCGAGGATACCCGGTGCATCCGAATTGATGAAGTAATAATCATGTCCCAATCGATGAGCGGTTTTCCAAATGGTGTTGAGTACTTGACCAGCCGCCTGCCTACTGTAACCTTCTCTATAAAACTTCGCTCCTTTTGCGCCCACCATGTCGAGTAGTATGCCGAAGTAGGCTGAATAGTTGGGTATGTGAGGGTTTTCTTCCCAATATTGAGAACCAAGGCACCAATAAATATTTTCATCTAAATCATCGTCACTTTTGCTACCCTCAGGCTCACCATAGTCTTCCCCATCAAAAAACATGATGTCAACACCAATACCAGGGTCGTGCATCTGAAGAATACGAGCTATCTCAAGTAAGACAGCCACCCCACTACCACCATCATTTGCACCCATAAACGGGCTGTCGGGGTCTTCATCATCTTTATCAGCGAAAGGTCGTGTATCCCAATGTGCTGCTAGCATAATACGGCGACTGGCATTAGGATAGTAGCTTCCGACTATATTTTTCAGGGATAGCTCCTCTCCTGTGTAGGCGGTAGCTGTGAACTCTTGTATCTGAACATTGGCACCTAGTGCAGCTAACTTTTCACGAAGGTAAACAGCTGCCTGTCGGTGCCCCTCAGTATTGGGTATGCGGTAGCCAAAGGCCAGTTGCTCTTCAATGTATCGAAAAGCTGAATCAGCTGAAAATGAAGGTACCTGCAATAAGCTTTCCTCTGGCTTTTCGATGGATTGGTAGGAACTCTGCTCGCTGCGTTCACATCCCACCAAAACAAAAAATAAAACGCAAAATATAATTAATATACTACTCCTCATAAGCCCAGTCGATTCCTGTTTTCATATCTTTTACTACAATACCCTGCTGCTTGAGTTTGGCGCGCACGGCGTCTACGGTTTCATAATCCTTTTCAGCTTTTGCCTCTTTATAAAACTCTAAAAGGGCATTGATAAGTGCTTTACCATCGAAGCTTTCTTCTTCTTTAAGTCCTAGAACATCCTCTGTGAAGCGGGTAAATAACTCTTTCATGCGATTGAAAGTTGCATTTTCTATAGAATGAAGTGCTATCTGATGAACATGGATGCTGTTAATCTTCTTGACCAAGTTGAATAATTGAGCAACCAATCGAGCGGTATTGAAGTCGTCATTTATTGCGTGAAAGCAATTGTCACAAATCTGATTGATTTGCTGAGTGTTTTTCTCATCAATGTTTTCTGATTGCTCTTCATAATTGAATTCTTTCAGGATACGAAGTGCATTAATGAGTTTTTTGTAACCTTTTTGTGCAGCTTGTAGCGCTTCATTACCAAAGTCAAGCGTACTGCGATAGTGCGCTTGCAGTATAAAAAAGCGTACCGTCATGGGCGAATAGGCCTGCTCTAGCAGTTGGTGGTTGCCGCTAAAAAGCTCTTGAAGGGTAATGAAGTTACCGAGTGACTTGCCCATCTTTTGGCCATTGATGGTGATCATGTTGTTATGAAGCCAATATCGGGCTGGAGAAGCATTGTTTCCCGCTTCACATTGTGCTATTTCACATTCATGATGAGGAAACATGAGGTCCATGCCACCACCATGAATGTCAAACTGCTCACCGAGATACTTGGCGCTCATAGCCGAGCACTCTAGGTGCCAACCAGGGAAACCTACACTCCAGGGCGAGCGCCATCGCATGATGTGTTCTGGTGCGGCTTTTTTCCATAAAGCAAAGTCTAGCGCACTTCTCTTTTCTGACTGGCCAGCAAGCTCACGGGTGCCGCTTTGTAAGTCTTCTATTTTTCTGCCGCTCAGTAAGCCATAAGGCTTGTGTTCATTGTATTTTTCTACATCAAAATATACTGAACCATTGACTTCGTAGGCAAAGCCATTGTTAATTATTTTTTCTATGAGTTCGATTTGCTCCAAGATATGTCCTGTAGCTCTTGGTTCGATACCTGGTTTTTTTACGTTGAGCAACTCCATATCACGATGGTAGGCATCAGTGTAATGCTGAGCAACTTCCATGGGCTCTAACTGTTGTAAGCGAGCTTTTTTCGCAATTTTATCCTCACCTTCATCTGCATCTTGCTCTAGGTGGCCTACATCCGTGATATTGCGAACGTAGCGTACCTTATAGTCGAGAAACTGTAAGTAGCGAAAAATTACATCGAAGACGATGGCTGAGCGTGCATGACCTAAGTGAGCCTCACCATAAACCGTTGGTCCACAAACATACATCCCTACATGGGTAGGATTCAGAGGTTCAAAGATTTCTTTTTTTCCGGTTAGGGTATTGTGTAATTTTAATTTGATCTGCATCTGTATTTTAAGTATTGAGGAGTAGCATTTCTGCTACTTGGGGTAAAAATCGATGTTCTAATTTCTGTATGCGAGCATAGAGGCTCGCTGAGTCATCCTTTTCTAGTACGGGACAATAGGCTTGTAGGATTAGGTTACCTTCATCGTAAGCTGCATTGACGAAGTGTATGCTGATACCACTTTGTTTTTCCTGATTGGCAAGTACCGCTTCGTGTACTTTTTGGCCATACATTCCTTTACCTCCATATTTTGGAAGGATTGAGGGATGAAGATTAATGATCTTATTTGGAAAAAGAGCTACCATGGACTCAGGAATTTTCCAAAGAAAACCTGCGAGTACAATTAAGTCTACACCCATTTCGTAGAGCTCTTGCTCGATCTCACTTTCTAAAAGCTCATTTCTGGAAAAAAGTCGCATTGGAATGCCCTTTTGAGCGGCTTTTTGAAGCACGCCAGCATTTTCCTTATTGCAGTAGAGAGCACTAACTTCAATTTGTGGGTGTGCATTGAAATAATTAAAAATTACTTCTGCATTGCTTCCTGAACCTGATGCAAATACTACAATCTTTTTCAAGGGGACTATTTATTTTAAATTAGATGCGAAGTTACTTTTATTTAGTGACTTTTTGAAGTGGCAAGGATCCTTTTCAAAAGGAGAGAAGTATTTGCTAACACCAACTATTTTTTTTATTGTATGATCTATTGATAATAAATGGAGCGATTTGTTCTACTGGTCTCAAAAGATTTATCTTAAAAAGGTAAAAATTTTTCCATCATATGGAATTAAATACCCGAGTGGACTTAGAAAATACTCTTTTTTGAAAAAATAGGATCTAGAATAATTGTTAGCCTCAAATTTGCTAAGATTGTGAAATAAATAGTTATAGAAAAACTTTATGCTGAACTGTAAAAGAATATTAATTGCGGAGGATGACGAATTGATGCTTCAAATTCTTAAGTATGCGCTAGAACGATAAGACAAATATTATCTTTACATAACAGAAAATGGTCAAGAGGCTCTCAATATTCTAAAAGATGAAAATATTGATTTGCTAATTACTGATGTGAAGATTCCATATATCTCTGGCCATGAATTAATATCACATTTAAGAAATGAAGATTTTTCAGACCTTCCAGTACTTGTAATTTCAGGGTTGGACCCTGAAGAAGGTAGAGTTGCAGCTGAAAAAATGGGGGCAAATGATTTTCTTGCCAAACCTATAGACCCTGATGTACTTATAGAAAAAGTACAGCATCTAGTATTTAACACATGATACGAATCTTTTTTATTTTAATTTCATGCCTATCCGCAAGATTGCAGATATCACTTTACAAAAAGCTAGGCAAAGCCTC
>JAFIEW010000005.1 GCA_020832375.1 Cyclobacteriaceae bacterium | reverse complement strand
GAGGCTTTGCCTAGCTTTTTGTAAAGTGATATCTGCAATCTTGCGGATAGGCATGTAAAAGTATCTATTGTAAAAAAGAGCATAATATGTGCCAATAAAATTAATTCAATGGCTTCTAAATAAAATTATCAAAAATTAAACAGCTCTCACCTACCTCTATTTGATAAGGGATGAAAATCTTTAATAACCTGCTGCAAGTATGCACTATCTAAATGTGTGTAAATTTCAGTAGTAGTAATAGAAACATGGCCGAGCATCTCTTGAACAGCTCTTAAGTCTGCCCCACCTTCCACCAAATGTGTGGCAAATGAATGTCGAAAAGTATGAGGACTCACCTTTTTCGTAATGCCTGCATCCATCGTATACTTTTTGATAAATGTAAAAATCATCACTCTTGTCAACTGCGCTCCTCGACGATTTAGGAAAAGGATATTTTCATGCCCCTTCTTTATTTTTTTATGCACCCTAATTTCGTCTCGATACATTCGAATATACTTTAATGCATCAGAACCGATAGGTACTAATCGTTCTTTGTCACCCTTACCAATCACCCTCAAAAAACCAATATCCTCATATATATGATTCATTCGTAGATTCACCAACTCACTTACTCGAAGGCCAGAGCTGTATAAGGTTTCAATTATCGCTCGATTCCTCATTCCCTCAGGAGTACTTAAATCAATTACCTGCAGTATTTCATTTATTTCTTGGAATGATAAGGTATCAGGCAGCTTTTTTTCAACAATAGGCCCTTCTACAATTGCTGCAGGACTTTTTGAAAGACGATCATCAAATACTAAGAAATCAAAAAATGCTTTGATGCCTGAAAGTATACGTGCCTGTGAATAACTAGCCATACCCCAATCGTTCAGTTGACGTAAAAAGGCTCTCACATGACTCATGTCTACTTGCTGTGGCGTAAGACTAAGATTTTTCTCTGATAAAAACCTAACAAAAAGGCTTACATCGTGAAAGTAAGCCTTTAAGGTATTATCAGAAACATTCCTTTCTAATTTTAGGAAGTGACTAAAATCAGCGAGTTCGTTTGTCCAATTTTTCTGGCTCATCAGGAAGGTTAAATATTTCTTTAACTTGCTGGTAGTCGGTAAAGTCTAGACGTGCATCGGGTGAAAAGTCCGCAGGAATATAGACAATTCTAAATCCAAAATCTCCACCAGCATCATAATTGTTGGCTACTAAATCTTCACCTAAACTAATCAAAAGAAGTTCAATATCCATAAACCATGCACCACTATCATCACGAAAAAGATCGATAAAATTTTTGATTTCAATATCTGTCGGCTGGCCTCCTACTTCATCTTCATAGATATGAGGTAATAGCGTATAAATTTCTCTTTCTATTTCTCCGTTGTTATCAAACTCAATAAAATCAAGATAATATACCAGGGCTATATCAGACGGAAGAACTTCTATCGGAACCTCAAAAATATTAAAAAACTGATTGCCTACATCTAGTACAATATCCACATCCCAAACTTGTGGCAGTTGCAACTCACCGCCATCTCCAGCAGGTCCAGCTGGACCCTGGGGTCCTGGAGGTCCTTCAGGACCTCTACACCCTGTAAATGCTACAAAGTTTAATAAAAATAATAGCGCAATTGATAAAATACGAGACATAAATTGATTTGCTTATGATATAACATACTACTTTCGAAACGACTCAATAATCAAATAACATCCATGATGTTATCTATGCAAAGAGCCAATAGACAAACTTAACCATTATACTCAATTTAAAAAGAATAGTTGATTTTCATCAATCTAATCTTTGAAACCCTAATGTCAGACTCATTATAATGATACTTATTGATAAATGAGGCAAATGAATATTACTAAAGCTTGCCATCTTAAATCAAGGTATGTATAAGAACCGTTATATAGGACTAACCATAGACTACAACCAACCACCTGTTCGAATAAACAAAATTAATAAATAAAAAGAAATAATGAACATATGGTCTTCATAACTTCACGAAATGGTAACGATAGACACATTGGGGTAGCGCAGTAGTGGCGCTTAATCAAAATATGCTTTGGCAATCAATGAATTAATTAGGAACTGGCCAAAATTTTATTTATCTTTGCACTTTAATTTATTTATTTCATTTCAAAAATTTTCATGAGTATAAGAGAATTTTCATCTCTGGGCTTATCTGAAAAGACCACTAAGGTATTGGGAGAATTGGGTTACGAAAACCCTACGCCGATTCAGGCGGAGAGCATCCCACACGTTTTAGCAAAAAAGGATCTTATCGGGCAGGCTCAGACAGGAACGGGCAAAACAGCGGCTTTTGCTATTCCATCGATCGAGAACATCGACGATAGCATCCGCGGCACTCAAATATTAGTGCTATGTCCAACCAGGGAGCTTGCTGTGCAAGTATACAACGAATACGAAAAGTTAGCGAAGTATCATACTTCTACTGACTGCATAGCAATTTACGGTGGTGAATCCATCGAGAAACAATTTCGCGGCTTAAAAAGAAATCCTGCTATTGTAGTAGGAACGCCAGGAAGAGTGAAAGACCATATCAACAGAGGAACCCTCAAGCTTAATCAGTTACAAACACTGATTCTAGATGAGGCAGACGAAATGTTGGACATGGGCTTTGTAGAAGACATTGAGTTTGTATTAGAGCAAACACCTGAGCAAAGACAAGTGGTTCTTTTCTCTGCAACAATGGCACCTGAGATTATGAAGTTATCGAAAAGATACCTAAATAATCCTGAAGTGATAAAAATCGCTTCTAAAAACATGACTGCTGACACACTTGATCAGTATTTCATTCCATGTACATCGAGAAACAAAGTTACAGCTACCGACAGAATCATTAAAGGTAATGATTTCAACTTGGTGCTATTATTTTGTAACACTAAGGCGATGGTTGATGATGCTGCAGTAAGATTGCAAAGACTAGGTCATAGAGCTGAAGGTCTTCATGGAGACATGAGCCAAGCGCAAAGAGACCGTGTAATGAACAACTTCCGTGCAGGCCATACAACTATTCTTGTAGCGACCGATGTTGCCGCAAGAGGTCTTGATGTAAAAGGAGTAGATGCAGTAATCAACTACGATATTCCTCAGGATTTGGAGTACTATGTGCACCGAATTGGAAGAACAGGTAGAGCTGGTAAAAAAGGTGCTTCTTACACTTTTGCAAATCGTAATGAGCTATACAAAATCAACCAGTTAGCTAAGAAAACAAAGGCTGAAATTATTCAAGCTGAATTACCTAGTGCTGAAAGCATGATCAATCAGCGAAGAGAGTTACTAGGTATAGAAATCCTTAAAACTGCTGAATTTGTCAACGATGAGTACTTACACATGGTAGAGCAAATGGAAGAGCAGGGAGTTACTCCTGAAATTTTCGCAGCTGCGCTATTAGAAAAAATGCTTAAGAAAGACGAAGAAATCTGGAGAGCTGAGGACAAAGCTATGGCTGAGCCTGTTCGTTCTAAAGGTGATCGTAATGACAGAAGCAGAGGTAGAGATCGCGACTTTGGTGACAGAAATAGATCTGACAGATCTGGTGGAAGAAGAGACCGATCAGAAAGAGGTAGAAGAGGTGGAAGCCGATTTGAATCTAACCGCGATATGTCTAGACTTTTTATAAACCTTGGAAGAGACAATAATTTACAGCCTAGAGACATTGTAGGCGCTATTGCTGGAGAAACAGGGATTGGCGGTAACGCTATTGGAGAAATCGACATTCATCAAAACTTCAGCTTTGTAGAAATCCCTAAAGAAGAAGTCAACAAGGTATTGAAAGTAATGAATACCAGAATGATAAAAGGCAATCCTGTAAGTTTCGAAATCGCAAAACCTGCGAGATAAAATTTATAAGGTAGCATAATAACAAAAGCCAAGCTAAATTCAGCTTGGCTTTTTTAGTTTATGAAGGTCATTTTTTGAAACCCGGTATGGCATCAACTCTTGGAGCTTATAACAGCATAAAACAACACAAAACCTTTTGGCGTACCTCTAAAGAAATATTTTTTACTCAACGAGTTGGTCTTAATCTCGGAGTAATAAAATTAATTAAAGCAAAATTTCAATCTCTCTCTACAATCTTAAATAGCCGGAAGCTCAACTCATCTTCCTTTTGATTTTCATTCCTTACATGACTTTCAGAAATGTAAAGTCCTTCCTCGGTAATAAAAAATTCTGCAGGAATAAAGCTATTTTTCTCAAATAACTCCTCTCCGAGCAAATCTAAGTTTTCATTGAATATCTGTATTGAAAAAGTTTGAGGGAATCGCTGTAACTCCCTAATCTCATCTTGCTCTATTCGCTCCAAATTCGGCTCAGGATATACAAATCTTAAAAACACACTCCTATAAGGATCATAAGTAACCGTACGGTAATGCGGACTTGCTTGAAAATACTTTTGCTTTTCTAAAGGACTACCATCTTCAGGTAGTAAAGGTATCTTTTCAGGTAAAAAAGTACTTTTAGCTGTCTTTGTCTTCAGCTTTTCGCCTAATTGATCAGCGTAATAGAGGTCATGACTACCAAAAAGAGAATAAACCACTCTCCCATTTTTAGATACTGCAAAGCTCGGCTCAAATAGCTTCTTACCCCCCTTCCAATAGTCTTTGGGGTAATTGTGTCCTCTTACTACTTTAGCATCTTGATTAAAAGGAATTGCATAAGTGATCATTCTTTCTGAAAGCTCCTCTTTGCTTAATTGCGAATGATCACCATCTATATGCGTTTTAACTAAAAGGATTCCCGACTCCTCTATGAAATAAGGTCTACTTTCCATGTAAGAAGACAAAACAAAGGCATTGGTATGATAACTTGGAACTTCATATTTTATTTCACGAATCCATTGTCCTTTGGCGTTAACAATTGCAATTTCACCTCCAGAACGGGGAAATAAAAAAATACTATCAGGAGTATGAACATGGAATCCAAAAATAGACATTGAATTTGGTCCTTCCCGCTCAAAAATAATTTGTTGATCAATAGACTTTTCACCTAACTTGTATCGATAAATGGTATTCTTCTGCGGATTGAGATTATAAAAATAACCTGACTTGTATTGGTTCATAATACCAACATTAGGCGTGAATGAATCCAACTCAAACAGGATACGTTCATCTGTTGGCTCAAAACCTAAACTTAATTTTTCAGCTCCCTCTTTGGATGCTTCTTGCGATGTACAGGATGCTATAATAAGACAAATAAGTCCTAAATAAATTATTTTCATAGTCTTAAAAAATGAGTGAAAAGAGACGATTCATTTTTTTGTCTCGTATTAATATTTGATTACTATTTTTGAACGTCACATGGCTTCCTTGCACAAGCATCCCAACCCAAAGTATCACAAACACAAGGAAAACAACAAGTAAGCTCATAAAAACTACCTTGTACGACAAATTCATCAATAGAAGCTGCCATATCCTTAGAAACCCTCTATGAAAGGCAAGCCTAATCTAATGGCTAAAACTATGACTCTTCCTACTAACTTTTTCATCGAAAAAATACTTTTGATTTAAAAATTCACTCATTCACTCGAAGAAATGAGTCAAAACTTAAAAGATCCAAAATTTTGATAGGCAAAATATATAAAAATACATCTTCCACAAAAATTTCATCGATTAATTTCTGTTGTTAGTATCTATATTTTATAAAAAATAATACTCGAATATAATATAATCAGCTACAACCCTCATGTTTTATACATAAAACGCCAGAAGCAAAGCTAATAAAACACATCTATTAAATAGAAATAAAATGGGACCTGACAAAAAGGTCTTACGGATGCACAGGAACACTTATCTGGCAAAGTCAAGATCTGTTGATAGATCTCGAGCTGAAGAAAGGCATGATTTGACTTGGCCAGTTACCAGAGAGACTGTTATACTTGGCGATCATCTTTTTATACAACCTGATACAAAAAAAGCTACCCCATTGCTGAGGTAGCTTTATTCTTTATAATTGAGCTTGGATTACATCATGCCACCCATGCCGCCCATACCACCTGGCATACCGCCACCAGCACCAGCAGCTTCTTTCTCATCTTCTGGGTTTTCGCAAACTACACACTCTGTAGTTAGCAACATAGAAGCGATAGATGCGGCATTCTCAAGTGCCAAACGAGTTACCTTAGTTGGGTCGATAACACCGGCCTCAAATAGATTCTCATATCTATCCTCGCGAGCGTTGTATCCGAAGTCATCTTTTCCTTCTTTTACTTTCTGGATCACTACAGAACCCTCTCCACCGCAGTTTTCTACGATCGTTCTAAGTGGTGAAGAAATTGCTTGACGGATGATGTTGATACCAGTAGTCTGATCATCATTGTCACCTTCAAGACCTTCAAGAGCAGAGATAGCTCTAATGAGAGCAACACCACCACCTGCTACAACACCTTCTTGTACAGCGGCTCTTGTTGCATGAAGTGCATCATCCACTCTATCTTTCTTCTCTTTCATTTCAGTCTCAGTAGCTGCACCAATGTAAAGGATAGCTACACCACCGCTCAACTTAGCCAGACGCTCCTGAAGTTTCTCTTTGTCGTAGTCAGAAGAAGTATTTTCCATCTGCGCTTTGATTTGAGCAACGCGCGCATCGATATCTTCTTTCTTTCCAGCACCATTGACAATAGTTGTATTATCCTTATCGATATTCACTTTCTCAGCAGTACCAAGGTTTTCAAGGGTAGCGCTTTCTAATTTATATCCACGCTCTTCAGAAATCACTGTACCGCCAGTCAATACTGCAATATCCTCTAACATTGCTTTTCTTCTGTCGCCGAAGCCAGGAGCTTTAACAGCAGCAATTTTTAGTGATCCACGGATTTTATTGACTACTAAAGTAGCTAATGCCTCGCCATCTACATCTTCTGAGATAATCAACAATGGTTTTCCAGTCTGAGCAACGGCTTCCAATACAGGAAGTAATTCCTTCATTGCGGAAATCTTCTTGTCATAGATCAAGATAAATGGATTGTCTAACTCTGCCTCCATTTTCTCTGTGTTCGTCACAAAGTAAGGAGAAAGATATCCTCTGTCGAATTGCATACCCTCAACTGTTTTTACTTCAGTTTCAGTACCTTTTGCTTCTTCAACAGTGATCACACCATCTTTACCTACTTTTTCCATCGCCTGAGCGATCATCTTACCGATTTCGTTATCATTGTTAGCAGAGATAGTGCCTACCTGCTCAATTTCGCTCGACTTGCTGATAGTCTTAGACTGTGCCTGAAGGTTTTCAACTACCGCTTTCACCGCTTTATCAATACCTCTCTTAAGGTCCATTGGGTTAGCACCTGCAGTCACGTTCTTGATACCATGACGATAGATAGCTTGCGTGAGAACAGATGCAGTAGTAGTACCATCACCTGCGTTATCAGCAGTTTTAGAAGCAACTTCTTTCACTAGCTGAGCACCCATATTTTCGATAGGGTCTTTCAATTCAATCTCTTTCGCTACCGAAACACCATCTTTGGTTACACTTGGAGAACCGAATTTCTTGTCGATGATCACATTGCGACCTTTAGGTCCTAAAGTTACTTTAACCGCATTCGCTAATTTATCCACTCCTTTAAGGAGCTTTTGTCTAGCTTCGTTGTCAAATTTAATATCCTTTGCCATAGCAAATTTTGTTTTTTAATGTTGTTAATGAGAAAAATTTAAACTTAAACAATTGCGAAGATGTCAGACTCCTTCATGATCAAATACTCTTTACCTTCGATCGTAATCTCAGTACCAGCGTATTTACCATAAAGTACGCCATCTCCAACCTTCACGGTAAGGGGCTCATCTTTTTTACCGTTACCCACAGCAACTACTTCACCTCTTTGAGGCTTTTCTTTTGCAGTATCAGGAATGATAATACCTGAAGCAGTTTTTTCTTCTGCAGCGGCTGGTGCTACTAGCACGCGATCCGCTAAAGGTTTGATGTTTAGTTTAGACATTGTTTTTATCTGTTTGATTAAACGTGATTGTTTTCATTGTTCACTACCTTCATTGCATTTTATGTGCCAATCCCACATTTGGCATTATTTTTCATCATAAATCCCTGAAATAGTTAAAAAATGATCTGGGGAGTGGTTTTTCATCTGACAAACTGACAATCGCATGTAAAAGATGACAGAGTCATCCTTTTAGAATGTATTATATACTGACAAAAATGGCAGTACACAAAACCTGAAAAATTAGTCTCTACTTAAGATTTATCAATCTGAAGGGCTCAAAATTTCTTCAACTTGAAGCAATAGATTTACTAAAAAATTTTACCTTTCGCTCAAATTCAAATCAATGAAAAGAAAAATTTTTTACAGTTTTGCTTTTGTAGTCAGTTTAATGGGCTTTTTTACCGTAATTTTTGATCTTGGGTTTCCAAAGGACAAATCATTTATAAAGATTTTGGATAGTTTTTATTTTATCACGGTAGCGATTGGACTAATTGCAACTTTCATGAGGTACTATTATGACAGGAGTTTATTTAAAAGAAAAATAATTTACTTTGATCTAATTTCGATCATCTTTGCTCTGTGGCTATTATACATGTATGTTTTTATAGGTGTACCCTTCGAAACAGACTTAATACTCGAAAACCCGATTTGGCTGAAGCTAGCGGTACTACTCACCTTTGTTCGAGAGTTTTCAAGCAGACAAATTAAGTTTACAAGGAAGTTATTAGACCCAGCGCAACTTTTCATTCTCAGCTTTATTTCAGTCATCTTATTAGGTACTGTACTGTTGATGTTACCGAATGCTACTGTAGATGAGATTTCTTTTACCGACGCACTATTTACATCTACAAGCGCTGTCTGCGTAACAGGACTGGTTGTTCTTGATACAGGTAGTGATTTCACCATCTTTGGTCAAACAATCATTATGCTTCTTATCCAAGTTGGTGGACTTGGGTTACTTACTTTCGTCAGTTACTTCACTTATTTTTTCAAAGGTGGTGCTACGTACGAAAACCAAATTGTATTGAGTAGCATCAACTCATCTATTAAGCTTAGTGAGGTTTTCATTACCTTAAAATATGTTATACTTATCTCATTCGGTTTTGAATTGATTGCTTCGACACTCATATACCTATCTCTTGATATGGAGTTTTTTACAGGTAGATTGGATATGCTCTTTTTCTCCATTTTTCATAGCATATCAGCATTTTGTAATGCGGGATTCTCTACACTAAGCGATAGTCTATATGATAAAAACTTTAGGTTTAATTACCCATTGCATTTGGTTATCGTCTTTACCTTTATCATTGGTGGTTTAGGTTTTCCCATCGTTGTCAATGTTTTAAACTTCCTTAAAATCAAGTTGATCTCGTTTTGGACTCCCACAATATATTCTTCTAGGCCTTGGTTACTCAATTTGAATAGTAGAATAACACTCATCACAACTTTATCGATTACTTTGATTGCAGTAATAGCATTTTATCTACTAGAATATGATAATACATTAGCTGAACATAGTGAATGGGGCAAGATAGTAACGGCCTTTTTTGGAGCTGCCACACCTCGAACCGCAGGTTTTAATACAGTGGATACTGCACAAATAGCTTTCCCCACTTTGATGATGGTTTTTTTACTTATGTGGATAGGTGCATCTGCCCAATCTACTGGTGGTGGAATCAAAGTTACCACATTCGCTGTTGCTATTCTTAATGTATTAAGTCTCGCCAAAGGAAAAGACCGCATAGAACTATTTCGAAGAGAAATCGCGGATATATCTGTAAAAAGAGCTTTTGCAGTCATCACTCTCTCCCTAGGGGTGATTTTTTTAGCCTTCGTATTGTTAATGGTCACAGACTCTGACAAAAAGTCACTTGATCTTGCTTTTGAATGTTTCTCCGCTTACAGCACTGTTGGCTTGAGTTTAGGCGTCACTGGTGAACTCAGTACTGCTGGAAAATATATTATTGTGGCAGTAATGTTTATCGGTAGAATTAGCATGCTTACCCTCGTAACTGCTGTTTTTGTGAAAATTAAACAAAAAAATTATCGATACTCTAAAGAAGAGATTACAATCAATTAAGTACCATGAACTCTTACATACAACATATAAGTTGAAAAATTGACTGATGATCTAAAAAACTTAAATTATGAAATACATCATTATTGGGCTTGGACATTTCGGTGCTTCCCTTGCAGAAAAATTAACAAAACTGGGAAATGAGGTTATTGGCATTGATGTGGACATGGATAAAGTAGATGCTTTTAAAGAAAAAATTTCACATACCATTCAACTTGATGCAACGGATGAAACTACCGTAACTGGATTACCGCTGAAAGATACTGACATTGTTATAGTAGCTATTGGTGAGAATGAAGGTGCTAACATCATGTCTTCCGCTCTTTTTAAAAACCTTGAAGTAAAAAGATTGATCACTAGAGCTATTAATCCTCTTCATGAAAAAGTACTTCAAGCAATTGGAGTCGACGACATTGTCAGTCCAGAAGAAGAAACTGCGGATCGATGGGCTAAAAAATTAAGCCTCAAAAAAGTGATTGATTCTTTCGAGCTCAATGACAAATACAGTATCATTGAAGCTGAGCTACCATCAAAGTATAATGGAAAAACTATAAGAGAATCTGATTTTAGGGGAAAATATGGATTACTTGTACTAACAACCATGAAGCAAGTTCAAAAGGAAAGTAAGGTCGGAAAAACAGTCAAGGAGTTAAAAATCCAAGAGGTAGCAACAGCAGATACCACCTTAGAAGATGGTGATATTTTAGTGCTCTATGGTAAAAACTCTGACTTAGAAGACTTTTTAAAACAGTAAGTTCGAAGATTGATGATTAAGAAATGAATGTAAAGAGAACTGCTTTATCAATTAATCGACAGAAATAAATCAGACTATCCTTCATAAATACCGCTTAATCAAAAAACTAAATTAGACTTAAAAATAGATGCGAGAATTATAAAATTTTAAATGTGTTCAATATTTCACTGAAGATATATTTTTCAATTTCTATTTAAATCAAAAAAAATGGCCTCCAAAATTAGAGGCCATTTTCATTATATCAAACTTAGCATCAAAGGATTTTATTTCTTGTCCTTATCGTCTACTTCTTCATATTCTACATCAGATACATCATCAGCACCTTTTGCATTACCTTCGGCTGCACCTGCATCTCCTGCGGCTGCATTAGGATCCGCACCTGGCTGACCTTCGCCACCCTGATACATTTCTTGAGCTGCTCCTTGCCATGCTGCGTTGAGCTCTTCCATAGCCGCATCAATACCGGCAATATCTTTCGCCTCGTGAGCTTTTTTCAACTTCTCTAAGCCAGCGTTTACTTTCTCCTTATTAGGATCAGATAGTTTCTCGCCATACTCTTTCAATTGCTTCTCTGTTTGGAAGATCAAAGAGTCTGCAGCGTTCAACTTTTCAATACGCTCTTTTTCTTCTTTATCTTTCGCCTCGTTGGCTTTGGCTTCATTTTTCATTCTCTCGATTTCCTCATCTGTCAAGCCATCAGTAGCTTCAATGCGGATTTTTTGCTCTTTACCCGTACCTTTATCTTTTGCAGATACATTCAAGATACCATTTGCATCGATATCGAAGGTCACCTCAATTTGAGGCACTCCTCTAGGTGCAGCGGGGATGCCATCCAAGTGAAATTTACCAATCGTTTTATTGTCTTTCGCCATTGAGCGCTCTCCTTGTAATACGTGGATTTCCACAGAAGGCTGATTGTCAGCGGCAGTAGAGAATGTCTCTGATTTTTTCGTTGGAATGGTGGTGTTCGATTCGATCAACTTAGTAAACACACCTCCCATGGTCTCGATACCTAGTGATAGTGGAGTAACATCGAGTAGCAATACATCTTTTACCTCACCCGTCAATACACCTCCTTGGATGGCAGCACCGATGGCTACAACCTCATCTGGGTTTACACCCTTTGAAGGCTTCTTACCGAAGAATTTTTCTACTTCCTCTTGGATTCTAGGGATTCTTGTAGAACCACCTACCAAAATAACTTCATCGATATCAGAAGCAGAAAGGCCAGCATCTTTAAGTGCCTTTTTACATGGCTCCATTGATCTTGCAACTAGGCTTTCAGCCAATTGCTCAAATTTAGAGCGAGTAAGTTTTCTTACCAAGTGCTTAGGTACACCATCTACTGCAGTAATATATGGCAAGTTGATCTCTGTTTCAGATGAACTTGAAAGCTCGATTTTAGCTTTCTCAGCTGACTCTTTCAAACGCTGAAGCGCCATAGGGTCTTTCTTCAAATCGATATTTTCATCGTTCTTGAACTCATCAGCCAACCAATTGATGATTACTTGGTCAAAGTCATCGCCACCTAAGTGCACATCACCATTGGTAGACTTTACTTCAAATACGCCATCTCCTAGCTCAAGGATTGAGATATCGAAAGTACCACCACCAAGGTCATAAACTGCGATTTTCATATCGCTGTCTTTTTTGTCAAGACCATAAGCTAATGCCGCAGCAGTCGGCTCATTGATAATACGCTTCACTTCGAGACCAGCGATTTGACCCGCTTCTTTAGTAGCTTGACGCTCACTATCGTTGAAGTATGCAGGTACAGTAATTACCGCTTGCGTCACTTCGGTACCTAAGTAATCTTCGGCAGTGCTCTTCATCTTTTGAAGAATCATCGCTGAAAGCTCTTGTGGCGTATATTGACGGTCACCTATTTTCACTCTCACACCATCATTAGCACCTTGCTCTACTGCGTAAGAAACATTTTTGTGTTCATCAGTTACCTGAGAATATTTCTTACCCATGAAGCGTTTCACCGAGCTAATAGTATTTTGAGGGTTGGTGATTGCCTGTCTTTTCGCAGGGTCTCCTACTTTTCTTTCACCTTTACCATTGTCCAAAAATGCAACAATAGAGGGTGTTGTTCTTCTTCCTTCGCTATTAGGTATTACAACAGGCTCGTTTCCTTCCATTACAGAAACACATGAGTTAGTAGTACCTAAGTCAATTCCGATAATTTTTCCCATGATCAATTGTATGTTTAAATTCTTAAAATTCTTGTTATTTGCCTTACACTCATCAATCGATATGCCAAAAACAGATCTTCAATATTTTACGCCATATTGACAGTTGAACTATCCTTGTAGTATTAGGCTAGCGACATTTAGACATTTCAGCTGCTTATTCCTGACAAAATGAGGTAGATCAAAAGGTAGAAAAAATAAGCTTGCTAATGCTTTCGAATGTTAGAGAAAGCAAGCATTTTTGCATTTTGCTTTGTACTCAATGAGGAGTTCAACTGGAATGAAGAGGATGAATAGTTCTTTTTACTTCTGATTTTCAGGCTTTACTTGGAATGAGGGGGGTAAAAAGACCAGATTTTCATCTCGAAAGTATGAACCTAATTTCAGGTGTTTTGGAAAAGTATGTTATCCGATAGCACACTGTAGCGCGATTAGGTATTTGGTGTTAACCTCTCGTTACGATGTTTTACTTGGAATGAGGGGGTGATCTGGATTTCATGCTCCATGGGAAGCAGGTCGACGCATGGGCTAATCACTTTTTTGGTGTAAACATGCTGAGCCATATCCACATTCCACGCAGAAAAAACAGATGAGAAAAAAAACGGTTGGATGTGGGGTGATAGTGGAACAAGGCTAAGCGCTATGAGCGAAAAAATGAAGCTGATGTGATGATGCGCTAGTGAGTCGTTTCCTCATTCCACGCAAAAAAGAAAATAAAAAGATCAACTCAGAGATAAGCATAAATAATCGAAATTTTGACAAGGAAGGTAAAACATATCGCAATTGCAGGGAATATTGGCTGCGGAAAAACTACATTGGCAACCATGCTTGCTAAGCAATTTGACTGGCAACTGGAGCTAGAATCTGTGGAAGACAATCCGTATTTAGCAGACTTTTACGAGGATATGCATCGGTGGGCATTTCACTTGCAAATTTATTTTTTGAATTCTCGCTTTCGCCAAGTGAAGCGAATTAGCGAGGATGAGCGTACGGTAATTCAGGATCGTACGATTTATGAGGATGCTTATATTTTTGCGAAGAATTTGTATAAAAATAAGTTTCTCAATGAGCGCGACTATGCCACTTATTATGGCATTTTTGACTCTATGATGGAAGAGCTAAAGGCGCCTGAACTTCTGATATATTTGAAAGCTGACATTCCTAAACTTGTAGGGCAGATTGAAAAAAGAGGACGAGAATATGAGAGTGCCATTCGAATCGACTATTTAAAAAGCCTCAACGATCATTATAGTGAGTGGATAGAAAACTACGATCTGGGTAAGCTACTGATCATTGATGTGAATCAGCGAGACTTCGTGAATAATGTAGAAGACTTTAGCTATGTGGTGCAATTGATCAATCGCGAGATTAACGGATTATTTAGCGACTCATAAGGTGCAGACGCTTAAACTCGGAATATGCATTAGAATTTCTATTCCGAGCTAAAAATATTTCTTTAGACTTCAAGAATCGGTAATATTAATCACTAGATCATAGCCTTTATGAAAAAAGGATGCTCTTACTTAAAGAGCATCCTTTTTTTTATTTCTTAGGATTTAATGTGATGATGGGTATCACCATTTCCTCAAGCGATATTCCTCCGTGCTGAAAGGTATCTTTATAATAATTGACGTAGTAATTGAAGTTATTGGGATATGCGAAAAATTTATTGCCTTCAGCAAAAACATAAGACGAAGACACATTGGTTTTCGGCAACTTCAGCTTTTCTGGATTTCTCGTAATATATACATCAGACTCATCGCAATTAAGGTTTTTGCCTTGCTTGAATCTGAGGTTGGTGTTAGTATTTCTATCCCCTATGATTTTTGTGGGTTTCTGTACTCTTACCGTGCCATGATCAGTGGTGATAATCACCTTAAAGTCTGTCGACTGTAGCTTTCTTAATAGCTCAAGAAAAGAAGAGTGGTCAAACCATGACTTTGTCAGCGATCTGTAAGCTGCTTCATCAGGTGCCAACTCACGGATCATCTGCATGTCAGTGCGTGCATGAGAAAGCATGTCTACGAAGTTGATCACTGCCACATTGAAGTCATTATGCCTAAGGTTATTAAATCCATCCAAAAGATTTCTGCCGTCTTGAACGGTTTTAATTTTATGATACGTCCACTTTACGTTAATTCGCTTTTTATCAAGTTGCCTTTTTAGAAACTCATCTTCATGGTTATTTTTACCTTCGTCAGGCTGATCTTCGCCTACCCAAATATCTGGATGAAATTTTGCCATGTCTAAAGGGGTTAAGCCTGAGAAAATCGCATTTCGGCTATAAGCTGTTGTGGTAGGCAAGATGGAGTAGAAAGAGTCTTCCTCCTCCACATGGTACATCTCACTGATAGCTGGCTGAAGGGTTTTCCACTGATCATAGCGAAGATTATCGATGACAATAAAAAATACTTTTTGCTCTTTTTTCAGTAATGGGAATACCTTTTGATCTAATAGCTGATGACTGAGTAGTGGTCGATCTACACTTGGATCATTGAGCCAATCTTCATAATTTTCTTTAATGAACTTCACAAAGTTGATGTTAGCTTCTTCTTTTTGATTGTCAAGGACCTCTCCCATGCTTCTAGTTTCGGTCTGGTCAATTGCCAATTCCCATCTAATCAATTTCTTGTAAACATCTGCCCACTCATTGTGATCCATACGATCCATAAATGCCATACTGATATTTCTAAAATCCTGTTGATAACTTAAGTTAGTCTTTTCAGTGACTAAGCGTTTGTTATCAAGGATTTTTTTTGCTGAAAGCAGGATTTGATTTGGATTGAGTGGCTTGATCAAATAGTCTGCAATTTGAGAACCTATGGCCTCTTCCATGATGTGTTCCTCCTCACTCTTAGTAATCATAACTACTGGTAATGAGGGGTGTTTAGCTTTTATTTTTGCCAGTGCTTCTAATCCGCTCATTCCTGGCATATTTTCATCTAAAAAAATGATGTCATAATTATTATTGTCACACTCTTCAATAGCATCATACCCACTATTAACAGGTGTGACATCATAACCTTTGTCATTAAGAAAAAGAATATGGGGTTTTAGTAGATCAATTTCATCATCTGCCCATAAAATCGTGTATTTTTGCATAAGAAAATGTCTTTGTAATTGTTATTAAAGAAAAAATTTTGGCCGCTAATACTATTATCAACGATCCTCTTTATGGATTTATTTCCGTGGATGACCCGCTTATACGAAGCATTATTAATCATCCTGATTTTCAACGTTTACGCAGAATCAAGCAGGTAGGTTTAGCAGAATTGGTATATCCTGGTGCGGTACACAACCGCTTTCATCATGCACTTGGTGCGATGCAGCTGATGACTTCGGCATTAGACATATTGAGGCAAAAAGGCATTGAGATTAGTGCTGAAGAATACCAAGCAGCTAGAATTGCGATTTTGCTCCATGATGTGGGGCATGGCCCCTTTTCTCATGCTTTAGAATATACCCTGCTCAAGCGCGTAGATCATGAGGATATCTCCTTGCTCATCATGAAAAAGCTGAATAGTAGCCTGAATGGAAGATTAGACTTATGTATTGCTATTTTTGAAAATACCTACCACAGAAAGTTTTTTCACGAGTTAATTTCAGGTCAGCTAGACATGGATCGATTAGACTACTTGAATCGGGATCGTTTTTTTACGGGGGTACTAGAGGGCACGGTAGGTGCAGAGCGCATCATTCAAATGCTTTACGTGCATGATGATCAATTGGTGATTGAAGAAAAGGGGATATACAGCATTGAAAATTTTCTGAGCGCTCGCAGACTCATGTACTGGCAGGTTTATCTCCATAAGACTTCCGTGGGTGCCGAAAAATTACTCATTGCGATATTAGAGCGTGCTCGAGATATATACAGTGATGATATAACAAAATACGTTTCTCCATCTCTGCAATACTTTTTAAAGCATCGACTTAAAAAAGAGGACATGGAATCGAGTGAGATATTATCTTTATTTACTGATATGGATGATATCGATGTTTGGTCAGCCATAAAGTCTTGGAAAAGCTGTAATGATTTTGTTTTAAGTAAACTGAGCCGTCAATTTTTAGAACGACAATTGTATAAGGTTATGATTTCTAAAGAGCCTTTTTCAGCACAACAAATAAGTTCACTTGAAAACAAATGTAGGCAGTTGTACGGGTTAGGAGATGATGAATTAAAGTATTTCATTGATTATGGAGCCATAACCAATAGTGCTTATGTATCTGAAAACAGAATGATTAAAATATATCGTAAAGATGGTAGCTTAATTGATGTTGCAGAAGCATCGGACTTACCGAACATTAAAGCAATGAGTAAAGTAGTAAAAAAGTACTATATTTGCTTTCCGAAAGAGCTTATCTGAAGCTTAAACAACCAATATTATTTAGAATTCTATTAATGAGATTTTCAGTAGATCAAATTGCTTCATTGATAAACGGCCAAGTGGAGGGTAATCCAAATGAGGAAGTATTTACCATTCAGGATATTGAAAATGCACAAAAGGGTAGTATTACCTTCCTTTCTAATCTAAAATACGAGCCCTTCATATACAATACAAAAGCTACGGCTGTTATCGTTTCGGATTCATTTAAAGCGTCACGCCCTGTTGAAAACACTTTGATAAGAGTTGCAGATCCATACTTAGCTTTTACAGGTCTTTTGGAGGAGTATCATAAAATGGTAAGCTTTGCTAAAGTGGGTGTTGAGGAACCGTCCTTTATAGGTGAGAATGTAAAAGTTGGTGAACAAGTATACCGTGGGGCATTTAGTTACATCGGCAATGAGGTAAAAATAGGCCATAACGTTAAAATTTATCCTCATGCCTATATAGAAGAAGGTGTAGAAATTGGGGACCATACCATCATACATTCTGGGGTGAAAATTCATAAAAATTGTAAGATTGGAAAGCATTGCATCATTAAATCTAATGCTGTGATTGGCGGTGAAGGATTTGGATTTGCTCCGCAAGCAGATGGTACTTATAAAAATATTCCGCAGTTGGGTAATGTAATCATTGAAGATCACGTTAGTATAGGGTCAAATACGGTAGTGGATTGTGCTACTTTTGCATCAACTATTATCCGAGAAGGAGTGAAGTTGGACAATTTGATTCAAATTGCCCATAATGTAGAGATTGGGAAAAACACGGTGATTGCAGCACAGACGGGCATTTCTGGCTCAACAAAAATTGGAAAGCAATCGATTATAGCTGGCCAGGTGGGTATAGTTGGGCATCTTAAATTAGCTGATGGTACTACTATAGGTGCACAAGCGGGTGTAGGACAAGATATCAACAAAGAAAATACAACGCTTTTAGGCAGTCCAGCATTTGACAAATTAAACTATTTGAAGTCTTATGCACTTTTCAGGAACCTGCCTAAAATGCAAAAAGAAATTTTTGAGCTGAAAAAAGAGATAGAAAATTAAAAAATACATCCTTTAATATTTTTCAATTACCAATGAACATCAACGAAAAACAGCATACGATTAAGGAGTCGGTTTCTCTTAGTGGCATCGGTTTACACACGGGTGAGCGCTGTAATTTAACATTTCTTCCTGCTGCTCCCTTTCATGGTATCAAGTTTCAGAGAGTAGACTTAGAAGGCCAACCCATCATTGAAGCTGATGTTGACTATGTAGTCGATGTATCAAGAGGAACTACTTTAGAGAAAGATGGTGCTCGGGTATATACAGTTGAGCATGTGTTAGCTGCATTGGTAGGTTTACAATTAGACAACATTCTCATACAAATGGATGGTCCAGAACCCCCAATTATGGATGGTAGTGCCATAGAGTTTTATGAGGCACTTGAAGCTGTTGGATTAGAAGAGCAAAATGCCCTCAGAAACTTCTTTCAACTAAAAGAGGGGATTTCATATAGTGATGAGAGTAAAGACGTAGAAATTGTTGCACTTCCTCTCAATGACTACCGAGTGACCGTTATGGTAGATTATAATTCACCTGTACTAGGTAGTCAACATGCTAACATCACCGCAATTGATCAATTCAAGAAGGAAATTGCACCAGCACGAACCTTCTGCTTTTTGCATGAGCTTGAATATTTGCACAAAAACAACCTCATTAAAGGAGGAAGTTTGGACAGTGCCTTGGTAATTGTAGACCGAGTAGTTGATGAAGCTGAGCTAGAGCATTTGGCTAATATTTTAAACAAACCAAAGGTAAAAGTTGAAAATACGGGTACTCTTAACAATGTAGAACTCCGATACAAAAATGAACCTGCGCGCCATAAATTATTGGATGTTATGGGAGATGTTGCTTTACTAGGCAGACCTATAAAAGCCCAAATCATGGCTGCACGTCCAGGGCATGCTGCCAATGTAGAGTTTACAAAAAAGCTCAAAAAGGCAATGCGAAAGGAAGAAAATAGCGCGGTACCTTATTATGACGAGACAAAACCACCTATTTACGACATCAACGCAATCAGCAAAATTTTACCTCATTCCTATCCGTTTTTGTTATTAGATAAAGTCATTCACTTAGACGACACCACTGTGGTGGGGATAAAAAATGTAACCATGAATGAGCCATTTTTCATGGGACATTTCCATAAAAACCCTGTATTCCCAGGTGTTCTGCAAATTGAATCGATGGCACAAACTGGAGGGATTCTCGTTTTAAATACTGTTCCTGATCCTGAAAACTATTGGACCTATTTCTTAGGAATTGAAAAAACACGTTTTAAGAAAATGGTTTTACCTGGAGACACCATCAAGATCAAGTGTACTTTACTAGCACCAATCAAAAGGGGGATTGCTAAAATGCAAGGTGAAGCATACGTAGGTAATCAACTGGTTTGTGAAGCTACAATGACTGCCAGCATAGTAAGAAAAGACAAAAAATAGCATCTGATTTTAAAGATTTATAATGATTCATCAATATACAAGCATACACCCTGAGGC
The DNA here is from genome assembly GCA_020832375.1 of Cyclobacteriaceae bacterium. GTDB lineage: Bacteria > Bacteroidota > Bacteroidia > Cytophagales > Cyclobacteriaceae > JAFIEW01. The sequence goes on along the minus strand of JAFIEW010000005.1, from coordinate 52,504 downwards.
TAAGATTGCCGAGAACGTAACTATTGGACCCTTTACCACCATTGAATCAGATGTTGAGATAGGTGAAGGCACGTGGATAGGGTCTAATGTGACCATCATGGAAGGTGCAAGAATTGGTAAAAATTGCAAAATTTTTCCTGGTGCAGTTGTAAGTGGAATACCTCAAGATTTAAAATTTGCTGGTGAAAAGACCTTTACAAAAATCGGTGATAATACAACCATAAGAGAGTGTGTGACTATTAGTAGGGGAACAACTGACCGCAATGAAACGGTGATTGGAAGTAACTGCTTATTAATGGCATATGTACACATTGCCCATGATTGCATCCTAGGTGATCATTGTATCATGGCTAACTCCGTCCAAATGGCAGGTCATGTGGTGATAGAGGATTGGGCAATCATCGGTGGAGCTTCTGCAATACATCAATTTGTGAAAATTGGTGCACATGCTATGGTGTCAGGGGGATCTTTAGTAAGAAAAGATGTACCTCCATTTGTGCAGGCTGCCAGAGATCCGTTATCCTTTTCAGGCATCAATGCCGTTGGCTTGAGAAGAAGAGGTTTTCAAATGGAGGAAATCAATCAGATTCAAGACGCCTATAGATATCTTTTTCAAAAAGGGTATAATAATGCAGATGCAATCAGTAAAATAAAGGATGATTTTAAATCCAGTAAAAACATAGATCATATCGTACATTTTGTAGAGAGTAGTAATAGGGGGATAATTAAAGGCTACGATAGATGATTTTTAAGCTTTGTGGCTATATAAATTATTGTTATTTAATCCATTCTTCAGTTAACAGCTCTAATATTGATTATTAAAAAATTGAGCCAAACGGTATATTGTTGATACTCTATTTCAAAACAAAAGTTAGCACCGTTTTTCATCTATGCAATCAAAAAAGCAATGAAGCTTAAAGTAGACCATTTGGGGAAAAAATTTCTTAAGAGGTGGGTATTTAAAAACATTTCTTTTGAAACAGATACTAACGAAGCTGTTGCTATTATTGGTTCGAATGGTAGCGGCAAGTCTACTTTTCTTCAGATCATTATAGGTTTCATTTTGGCAAGCAAAGGAAGTCGAAAGCTAATCGATCAAAAAGGTAATGTCCTTAATGAGGAAGAGATCATACCCTTATTAAGTTTTTGTAGTCCGCTGCTAGAAATGCCAGCGGAACTAAAAGTCAGTGAATTATGGGATGCCCATTTCAAACTGAAACAAATAGAGCCCACGAAGAATTTCAGAGAAATACCAGGCTTAGATAGAGCTGGTAATCTTAAAGTAAAGGAGCTTAGCTCTGGCATGTATCAAAAGCTAAAGTTAGGTCTGGCATTGTATGCTGATTTACCTATTCTAATACTTGATGAGCCAAGTATGCATTTGGATCGGGAAGCAAAAATCTGGTATAAAAACACTTTAACCAAAGAACATAACAAAAAGTTAATATTAATTGGGTCAAACGAAGAGTTTGAGTATGATTTTTGTACTTCCCACATCAAAATGGAAATTTTATTGTAGTCACAGTGTATTTACTGCTTTTATATTTGCAGTTAACTATATACTAATTTATATTTGTGAGCGTCATGAGTGGAATCTGACTTTACCATTAAACTGAATTTAACTTTAATTTCAATTACTTATGAAAAAAATCAATTACTTAGTTGCACTTTTTGCAATAGCATTCCTAGCGTTTTCTACCTCTTGTGGCGATGATGATGATGGTTTAGCTTCTTTCGTAGGAACATGGACAGTGACAGATGTCGTAAAAACTCCAGCTGATGGTCCTGGACCTAGTGTATCAGATATTGAAGGCATTACTATCAATGTAACTGAAACAAATGTTTCTTTCTCTGGACTACCTTCAGGTATATCTTCAAGTGATTTCACAACTGCTGTTAATGCTGAAGCTGGTACTTTCTCAATTAATGGATCATCTAATGATGGAAACACCATTAACTTTACTGTAACGGGTGATTTTACTCAAACAGCTGCAAGAACTGAAGTGAGCGTAGAATACAATATCACAGCTACTAAGCAATAGACTTATTAGTAGAAATATATTAAAAAAAAGCTGATCATAAGATCAGCTTTTTTATTTAAGACTTACCAAACTTATTCCCGCTCCTCCCCTATCAGGGTGATCATCACGAATAGACTTTACCTCCCTATAATCTCTTAGCAGATTCCGAACAAAATCTTTAAGCGCTCCAGTACCCTTACCGTGCAAAATACGAAGCTCCTTCATATCAAACATGATGGCCGTATCCATATAATTTTCAATGATTGGCATCACTTCTTCTACTCGCTTTCCTCTTATATCCAAATTAGTACTAAATTCCGAAAGCTTTTTAGTGGTGTCGTAAGTACTACGGCTCTTTGAAGTGTTTTTGGTTTTTTTAACTTTCTCAGCTGCCTGAAGGCGTTGTAGTCTGTTGATTTTCACTTTAGATTTAATTAAGCCAAAGCTAACTTCCGCTTCCGATTCACTTAATTGGGTTACTTCACCTGTTACTTCTTGTCCTTTGATTCTTACCTTATCACCTATTTGTATGTCCCCATCAATAACATAATCAGGTTGATCCACCGTCTTTTTCTTTTGCTTGGTCTTAGCTTGACCAAACTTCAACATCTCCTCCTTCTGCTTACCCAACTTTTCTCTAAGCTCCTTGGTTCTTTTCTTCTCCGCTTTGGCTTCTTGTATTTCTTTGATGGTACGTTCAATCTTCCTATTGGCATTCTCAATAACAGCTGCAGCTTCTCTCTTAGCATTCTTCAATATCTCAATTCTCTGATTCTCTAGCTCTTCCTTCTGCTTTTTATACTGAGCTTGTAGCTCTTCGAGCTTTCGTGTTTGCTCTTCTAGCAGTTGGTTTTGCTTAATAAATCGCTGCTTTTCTGAATCCAACTGACCCAGCGACTTTTCAAACCTGACGACACCTTTTCCGGATAGATTCTTGGCTCTATTGAGAACCTCCTCAGAAATCCCCATTTTGGTAGCAATCTCTAAAGCATAGGAACTACCCGCTTTACCTACTTTCAACAAATAAAGCGGTTGTAATTGTTTGGTATCATATAGCATCGCTCCATTGACAAACCCTTTTTGTTCATCAGCCAATTTTTTTAAACTAGCATAGTGAGTGGTGATGACCCCAAAGGCTTTCTGACGATTGAGCTGCTCTAAGATGGCAGCCGCCAATGCACCCCCAAACTGAGGCTCTGTCCCCCCACCAAATTCATCGATAAAGAAAAGCGTTCGCTGATTACTAAAATCTAAGAAATGACGCATATCTCTCAAGTGCGATGAATAGGTACTTAGATCATTGTCAAGGGACTGCTCGTCGCCCATTTCTATGAATAGCTGATCAAATAGGTAAAACTGCGATTCCGGATGGCAGGGTACTAATAAACCACACTGTAGCATATATTGAACCAAAGCCATGGTTTTCATAGCCACAGACTTACCACCAGCATTAGGACCAGATATAATCAGAATCCGACTCTCCTTATCAAGCTGTACCGACAGTGGCTTTACATCTTTTTTTTCTTTCTTGTAAGCATAAAGCAGCAGTGGGTGCTTTGCATCAATTAGGCTAAGTAATCGGTCTTTTGTTAACACTGGGAGGCATGCATCAATATCATTGGCCAACTTAGCTTTTGCTCTTATGAAATCGATAGCTGCTAGGTACTTACCACCAGCAGCTAAGTTTTCAGTTTCTAAGCGAAGCTCATCAGAAAGAGCAGTTAAAATTCGTATTACCTCTCGTCGTTCTTCATTTTTTAATTCAGTAATTCGATTGTTTGCAGCCAGAGACTCTGCAGGTTCGATAAATGAGGTTTGTCCTGTACCTGATTCATCATGTATAAAGCCTTTGATTTGCCGTTTATTTTCTGCCGGGACGGGAATTACCATTCTACCATTTCTTATGGTGAGCTGAGAATCTTCCTTTACGAGTCCCTTTTGCATACTTTCTTTCAAAATACGCTCGGTGATGGATCTTAATCTAGACTCTTCAGAAATGATCTCATTGCGCAGTTTAAAAAGCAAAGGACTGGCTTGTGAGCGCACTTTACCTCTCTCATCAATGACGCGCTCAATAGACTGCATTAACTTTTGGGGTGAAAAAACTGCCGATGACAGCTCAAATAATAATGGAAATTGCTCCTCTCTATCGTCCTTATAAAAAAATTCAACAAAATCGTTGATACTTTTCAAAAACACCAATATCTCAGCGAAGTCATCTTCTTCCAACCATGCGCCAAAAGGCCGTACTCTCGCCATGTGATGGTCGATTGTTGGTAGGCTTCGCTCAGGAAAACCTAATCCCAGTTGAATAATGCGTAAAAACTCGTCAGTAAGTAAAAGCTCATTATTTACTTTTTTTAGTTGGGATGAAAACGCAATTTGACTTACCTTTTCCTTAGCACCCTTTCCGCTACAGCGTTCAATAAGTAGATCTTTGATACGATCAAACCCTATTTTTTCTTCTATATGTGAGGGATAAAGCTTCGATAAATTAGATCTTTGTTCTGTATTGTTCATTTATGATACCCTCTTCAAAATTTTATAAGCCATTACCATTAAAACACTGCTATTCAAAATCAAACTCTTCGTTTTCACTTTCTTCATTTACTTGTTGACCTTCTTCCGCTTGTTGGAAATCTCTTTTTAGCTGCTTTTCTCTTAGGCTGAGCGTGTCGATTACCTGCTTATACACCCTATCAAAATGTTTGGAATGAGCTAAATACCAACTCATGCTTCTTGTGAAAAGAACAGAATCATAGCCTCTATCATGGATTACCTTCCATTCATAATATTCGTACAGTGTATTTGCAGAATCCTTCTTTAAACCGAAAAAATTGACACTATTTTCCAATTCGTGAAGCTCAGCCAGTAAGGATGCCATTGAGTTTGGCTGAATGATGTCCTTAGGAATCTTTTCTTGTTCACTACAAGCAATAATGATTGAAATCAATAGAATAACAGAAAAGGGTAATCGAAGTTTTATCATTTTAAAATAGTCCGTGCGGTTAACTACTGCGTTCTCATTCCACTCAACAAAAAAGAATAGAAAAGGATGCAAAAAAAGGATAATTTGAGAGCGTATAGCTTAAAAAAACCTCCTATCATCTGTTTTGCGAGCTTTTGAATAATCGAATGCAAAAATGCTAAATTAAACGCGAATAAATAATTTATGAACATAAAAACGTTAGAATAAACAGCTTACACTTTATCACGTGTTTTTGGAAGGCTAATTTCAAGATTAGCAACACCAAAGCTCAAAATGAGTTTTTAGAGTAAAAAAGAAAGATTAAATTTGAAGTAGCAATATAAACTGAATGACCAAGCACAAGAGGAAGAGAGAAATAAAACAAATTTATGCCATCACTAAAGGAGATAACGAGTAAACTACGGAAGTATGAGATTCGCATGCGAAAAGTGATCAATTCACATATGCAAGGCGACTACAAGTCTGTTTTTAAGGGCTCTGGACTAGAGTTTGATGATGTTCGCCCCTATCAGTATGGTGATGATATCCGTTCGATCGACTGGAATGTAACTGCCAAGGGGCAAGGAACATTTGTAAAAACATACAAGGAAGAAAAAGAGCAATCTGTATTTTTACTTTTAGATGTGAGCGCATCGCAGGATATTGGAAGTGAAGGCAAGAAAAAGTCAGATGTAGCTCAAGAGTTAGCAGGAGTTTTAGCACTTTCGGCGGGAAAAGAGCAATCCTCCTTGGGCTTGATGTGTTTTTCCGACCAAACAGAACTATATATAAAGCCAGGAAAAGGTATACAACACACGTACAGAATTATTCATGAGATTTTCAATTTGCAACCTAAATCACCCCGTACCAATTTAAACAGCTTTATTAGGACGGCTATGGGAATGATCAAGAAGAAGAGCATCATTATCTTAATCAGTGACTTTATCGATACAGACTACGAAAAAAGTCTAAAAAGCATGGCAAGACATCATGACTTGATAGTGATTCACTTGGTGGATACAAGAGAGAAGAAGTTGCCTGGACTAGGTATAGTACCTATGCGCGATAAAGAATCAGGTAGGGTGATATGGATGAACACTTCGTCAGTTCTTTTTAAAAATAAGATCGAAACGATATACACAAAGAATAAAAAGAATATAGAAGAGCTATGCAAAAAAAATCAAGCTGACTATCTGGAAGTTCCTACCAATGAAGACTTTGTACCTTCACTCATTAGATTGTTTAGCCTCAGAAATAGAACCACTAAATCATCTGCATAAACAGCAATATTTGCATACGACTACTATCATTATGATATACAGAATTTTGAGATCAATCAGTTGGGTGATTTTGCTGCTTATTCCTTTCAACCTCTTCGGACAAGGTGAAATTGAGGTGAGTGGTAAGTTCCTCGCTGATAGCACAAAAGTAGGCAACCCTGTACCCTATCAGTTGACTGCCAAATACCCAAAATCATTGGAGATCATCTTCCCAGATGAGCAATATGACCTCAAGCAGTTTGAGATCACCTCAAAAAAGTATTTTACCACCCAATCTGACGATACTTACAGCTATGATAGCGCCATCTTTATGGTGAGCACCTTTAGCAATCAGTTAAATCAAGAGCTGGCCATTCCTGTAATCTGGCTAAAATCAAAACAAGACAGTGTCATCATTGAGCCTAAAGCAGATAAAATTGCTATTTTAAGAACTTTTGTAGCTGAGGTAGATGCTCCCGAAATTCAAGAAGATAGCGAATGGACTTTAGTAAGAGAACAACTAAACTTGATTGTAACTATCCTTATTATTAGCATTATTCTTATAGCTGGCGGTTTGATCTATTATTTCTTTGGTGGTAGCATCCGTTTATACCTGAAGGTGAGGGCGATAGAGCAATCATGGCGCAAGCATGAAAAAGCTTATGAAAAGGCATTACAAGATTTAAAGTCGGGCAATAAAGAAGAGGGTGTAAGAATGCTTTATGAACATAAATATTTTTTAGAGAAGCTTGAAGGTAAGCCACTTACAGGTCAGTCTACAAGGGAGATGATGCAATTCTACCCTGAGGCCAAAAGCCTACATGAGCACCTCAAAGTAATTGATGCTTATATCTACGCAGATCGAAAATCCGATCAACTTTTGCAGGCTTACCAAGGCTTATTGAGCTTTGCAAAAGACAAAAAAGAAGAAATCAAAAAACAACTCAAGGATACTAAAGATGAAAGATAATTGGGAATGGCTGAGCCTCCGTTGGTTCGATCCTGAAGTTTTACGTTCATTTAGTTGGCAAGAACCTTGGATCATTTACTTGATCTACGCCTTGCCATTCATGTTTTTCTTTCGCTGGCTTATCTGGTACCGACTCAGTAAAAAACTAGATATAGCATTACCTGAAGCTTATTACAAAAAAGACTATACCGTATGGCTTCGCCATATTCCTACGGGTTTTTTCATGCTCTTTTTAGTCTTACTTTTGGTGGCTGCCGCACGGCCGCAACTGACTAATGAGCGCGTAGAACAGTGGACTGAAGGTATTGACATCATACTATTAATCGACATCTCTGAGTCAATGCTATACGAAGACTTCAAGCCGAATCGGCTGGAAGTAGCAAAAGCGCTCAGCATGGATTTTGTAGAAAACCGACCAAATGACAGAATAGGAATTGTCATTTTTTCTGGCGAAGCCTACTCTTTAGCTCCTCTTACTGGAGATAAACAGTTGATCTTAAATTATCTTGATGAGTTGAGCACGAAGATGATCACCGTACCTGGCACAGCCATAGGAAGTGGATTGGCAGTGGCTATCAACCGCATGAGAGAAAGCAAGAGTAATTCTAAGGTGGTCATTTTACTTGGCGATGGTGATAACAATGCTGGCAATGTTGACCCGATTACAGCTGCCAACCTAGCGAAAACCTTTGACATCAAAGTGCATAGTGTAGCGATCGGCACGGATGGACAAGTCCCTTTTGGAAAGGATATATTTGGCAGAACACGATACTTAGAAAATACCTTCGATGAAACCACTCTACGTGAAATCGCTCAAATCACCAAAGGTGAATTCTATCAAGCGGCCAATGAAGCCGAATTCAAAGATATCTTCCAAAAGCTGGATGAACTAGAGAAAACAGAAGTCTTTGAAAACCGCTACAAAGACACCAAAGATTATTACAGAGTATATCTCTATTGGGCACTATGCTTTTTCGGTTTGTGGATGCTTAGTAAATCCAGCTTTATGAACAACTTCATGGAAGACTAGCTTACTGTTTTTTATTGGCTATGAAAAACAACTCTCGTCCTTGGCGAGGGGCTATGCTATTGTAACTATCTTCCATTTTTTCTATTTCTAAATGCTGACCTAGAATAGAAATATACTCCTTCTTAGAACCACCAAAAGGCGGATGGTCTTGATAAAGTGACGCATCGAACAATAGACCGACTAACTCTCCTTTTTGACTTAAGAGTTGATTCATTTTTTTCGCATAATCAGCTCTTAAAGACGGATGTAAGGCGCAGAAAAATGTCTGCTCCACAATTAAATCAAAATGATGCTGAAGTTCACAATCAAAAAAGTTCATCTCTAATAGCTGATCTTTCGGGAAGTCAGGGTGCTGCTCCTGAAACTTTTTCAATGGAATGGGGGACAAATCCATTAAGAAAACATTTTTGAAGCCATTTTTCCACAGGTATGCCGCTTCGTAGGCGTTTCCACAGCCAGGGATTAAAATGGTGATCGACTTATCAGTAATTTGATCGAAAAAAGTCTTAAGCGGTGTAGAAATTTCGCCTATGTCCCAGCCTGTATTTTCGTCAATATATCTTTGTGACCAGTATTTTTGATCGAAAGTATTGTCTAACATATCTATAGATTAATAATTCTTCTAAAAACTTAGAATAAATGCGCTTTCTGAGGGTAATGAGCTTGAAATGAAAAACGGCTGTTCAAGTCATAAGTTAAATTGCAAATAGAATAGAGCTTGCTTAAAAAGTCCAAAGTACTGCAGATTTGAGGTGGCACAAGCTTCGCTTATCTTATTTGATCGGAAAAATGATATATTTCAAGAAGCTTATTTTAAGCTTTTAATCTTTTTTCAAATAAATACCACTTAAGATTTACGAATCACAATTTACGATAATGCTTGGGACTAAGCTACAAAATGTCGATCTCAGACATTTTCGTACAAGCATTTTCACTATTTTTGATTAAAAACCGTGAACTTAAATAAAGTATAGACTTTATGATTTATTTATAAACAATATAGCTGTTTTAAAGCATGCCCTAATATAAAACTTTCAATAATATCGGCCTTAGTTAATAAATGATGATCACTCATCATCAAATCAAGTGTTTACGAATCTTCGTACCACGCGACTACCTACTGAATTTTTAAGACCCGTCATTAAGCTTTTCCACCAATAGTTGAACATCGATCGTCTCTTATCACGCTCTGTATCAATTTCTGCTATCCGCAATCGATCCACTGAATAATTATCATCTTTAACCGCCAGCTGATTAACCAAATAGGTCAAAAATCGAAGACCTTTCGGTTTACCTGTTTTTGGATTGATCAAAGATACTGATAGTCCCTCGTACATGAACAACATATTACCATTTGAAAAATCCTCATTACTCTTGAAGTTAAAGTCTAAATGATGGACATAACCACCATCAATACTTACAAGTAATACAGGTACGGTCATTTGATTGACCAAGCTAAGATCAAAGTCTGACAGATGACCATTAACAGCAAATCCGTAGTCAGGGTCATCAAGGTCAAATCTAAAAAACGCTTCTAAAGTAGCACTACCATATAGCTTGGCAGAAGCCTCCATGTTCATATAAGGCTTATTGGTTAGTGCCCAATTATTGGTCGCATTGCTAATATGTCCTTCAAGTTGGGTAAAGTACACTTTACCAGACTCTTCACCATCTTCTGCAAGCTCGGCATATTCTATATAACCATTGGTGATCCATAAATTTTCAATCACAAAAGGAAGGGAAATCTTGCCAAATTGTGAAACAGGCAAAGGCTTGTACTGATCATCATTAAAGGGTACATTTTTATCTCTATAGGCCGTAATGTAAAAATCGGATAAGGTAAGATCACCTACCCTTAGCAAGTCACCACTACGCAATGCATTATAGTCAATATTTTCAATCGCTACTGAGCTACTCTTGATAGTCAATAAATCAGTTTGCCAATCAATCCAATCTGGAAATTCTTTTCTAGTGATTTGTGGTATCAAGCCGACCGAATCCAGCACTATCCTTCGATTGCTCAGATCAAGAAATATTCTTTGTATTTGGAACTCGTACATCCCAGAGTCAATGGCCTGCCGAAAATCAAAAATCTCTATCGTTGATTGATTGGCAAAAAAACCTTGGAATGGCACATCATCACTACCCTCAGAAGTATCTATCTCTTCGAAGTTCAGATCAATTCTTCCTAGAGATAGAATCTCATTGATACCTTGATCAGAAATTGAACTCAATTGAAAGGAATTATCAGCGAGTGCGATATCTTCTATTTTCAAAAATACCAACTGATCTTTAGAACTTGACTGATTGAAAATACCCAAATTTTCCAACCTCAAAGAATCATTAGTATCTTCCTGACCTTTCAAATAAACATGATGATTACTCTTTTCAGATATGATCCTTCCTATTGCTACAAAAAGGCTGTCATTAGATTTTACCAGCTCTACTCCCCTGACTTCCAGCTTTGGAATGTAAGACGAAATGGCAGCCTTTTCTTCACCTGATTTCACTTTTTGCTTCCAATCGATTTTCTCATTAGGTTGAAATTTAATTTCCTCAAAAAGTATATTACCATTTGAAAAGTCTGCATTCATATGGTCTAGGGTAAGCTGCTGAAAGCCGTTTAATTGAGCATCTACCTCCCATACCTCGACAAGGGTATGATCCAATATTTTTTGCCAGTCTCCTTCCTTCATTCTTTGTGCATCCAAGCTTAATGGCCCAATCTTAGCCCCCACCCTAGCCGCAACTTGTAGATCTTTTTCGGCATTGCCACCAGCATAATTAATCACTAGACTGCCAAGATCAATTTCATCAAACATTACTCCAGCTAAAGCATCCGGCCAGCCTTTGCTCTCCCCCTCCTCTTCTTCTTTATCTTTTTCGTGGGATGAGGGTTTTAGCTGTGCCTCTTGAAAAGAAATAGTACCAATTCCTAACGCCAACCGCTCAAAAAATAACACTTTTTGATAGTACAGATCGGTAATTTGAAAACCACTCATACTGAATCTATCTAATTCAGCATTGAGTTGAAAGAGACTGTCAGCTTCAATTACAGAGGTGATAGAAAGATCTTCAAATTGTAAAAAGCCAACGCGAGTACTGTAAAAAAAATCTTTTAGCGCTACCTCATGAGACTTGTTCATCAATTTTGCTTGATAGTGATCCATACAGACCTCAATGTACTCACTAAAGAATAGACGATCCTGTTGCTCTACATAAGCAGAATCCATAAAAAAATTGTAGACACTCAAGCCGAGGCCATTTTCTTTCATTTCAAATGAACTTCCATTTTCATCATCTTCAGAATTTATTGAGATGCTTGCATTGATCAAGTGAAGTTCATCAAGCTGTATCTGCTCTAAAAAAGGCCGAATCAAACCATAAAGCTCCCCAGAGGTGAACTTATCATCTCCTTGATCATCATCGTCTTCCTCAGCCTTAAGCGATGGATAAGAAGTGATCGATAAGCTTGGCTCTTGAATCCAAATCTCATCAATATCCAATATTCTTTCCATAAAAACCCTTGATACGTCTACGCTATCTAATTGAATCATAGGTATATGTAGATTCAGCAAGGTGTTTTGGTCATGCTTTGCAAGGAAATGTATAGGGTCGTCATGATCAACAGGAGACACACGTAAATGCTCAATTATAATTTCACGATCGAGTGTGCTTATCAAAATCTCCTCTGAGCTAACTTGATGGCTTTTTCCTGAAAGCTTTAAAACATAATTTTGCAAACCGAATACCATATCGTCGGCATAAAAAATACGTTCTTTGTCTTTTACCGTCTGTTTATCTAGGCGGAAATTATACAGGTCTAGAAAAATATTTTCAGCACTAATTTGATCCTGCGCTCCATTGCTGATATCAAAATATGCCAAGCTACTATTATCAAGTTCAATCTTATTGATACTTATCCGATTGAGATAATTACCAGTAAGGTTGATCAGGGGATCTTCTTCCTTTTGATTATTTTCTTTTATTTTAAGACGGTCGAATTTAATCAAGCTATTCCCAATACTCAATAAGTCAAAATCAAGAATATTGCGATGATATACTTCGTGCAGATTGACATTTTCCAACGTCAGATCATCCACTTTCATATTCATCTCAATTCTTTTGAGATTAGGCTTAAAGGGAGCAATAGAATCTTCTAAAGCTGAAAATATGATGTCCACCGCTTGAATGTTTTTTTCTCTAGTAGAAATAATCACCTCACTTGAAGAAAGGTAATGAATGCTATCCTCTAGAAACATTTTATAATCGCCCAAGCGCATCTCCATCTCTTTGGCATAAAATATTCTCTCTGGATTTTTATAAGAAGCTGAATCAAGTAAAAATTCCGACAATGACATGTTAAATTGACGTGCTGCAATTTTTTCTAAACCATCATTACTTAAGTCTATCAATTTAAAATCAGCATCTCTAATGATCAAAGCATTCAGCTGTATCAGCTTAAGGAAATCAGCAATGAGCGGGTGGATATTAATTGGCTCTAAAGACTCTATTTGAAGGCCTTCATTTTTATTCGGATCTTTAGGAATGTGTGACTTTTGAAGCAGTGCAATTTTTGGCTCTACCAATTCAATTTTTTCTATAAAAAGCTCTTGGCTAAATACCGCTCGATTAATATTGGCTTCATTAATTCGAATATCGCCGATATTAGCCTCAACTCCATTTTCAGGTATTGACCTGAATCGCTCCATATCAATAGGCCTAACACCAAGATTCTTGGCCTCTATAAGAGAATCTAATGAAGAAACCGAAGCATAGTCGGCATAAACTTCATGGATATTATCACCAAGCTTCACTTTAAAATCTGTGAAACCCATAATAAAGTTTTCAGAAAAAAGGAACCTTTCTTCATTGAAAATAGCGGCAGAATCAATATAAAAATTACTAAACCCAATCTCAATTTCTGAGGCTTGAAGCTGACTCTCCGTAGATGCTTCAGAGGTAAACAAGCTTACATCTCCTTTTTTGAGCTGGATGAGTTTAATGTCGATGTGCTTGAAATAATCCGATGAAAACTTATAAAGGTCATTTCTTAACTGATCAATATCGGCACTAGAATCCTCCTCATCCTTAGGCCCACTAATTACTTGAATCCTTGGCTTTCTGAAAATTAAGGCTTCGATATCGACCTCTTTTTCTTCTTTGTATTTTCTCCATTGAAAACGAGCCACCTTCAAATGATCTATCTCAAAACGATACAAGGCGGCTTCAGTACCTCCCGCCGCAACTCGATCTCTGTATTTAGATTCATTGGGTATTAATGAAAAATTACTCAAATGAATTTCTGAGCGAAAAGGGTCATAAACCAAATAACCGAAATTCAGCGAATAAACCTCTTGACTATCACGATAGACTACATTGGCTAAATATTTTTTTATGAAAAATGAAGGTAAAAAAACATAGAGACCAACCGTAAGAATGAAAAACAAAAGAATTCGAGCTACCCATCTTAAAAATGGGTTACGTACACGAATTGCGGAAACAAATCGGCACCTACTAGACGGCTCTAAATTGCTAGATTCCTTCACTCTTGAGAATTTTGGATGCTATCACCCTTTTCAGGCATATTTTGAAGGGTTTCTTCTTTTTTTATTTCGTCTACTGTATTGTTACCACCTCGTTTTGGAAAGGTGGTTTTTTGAATCATATCATAGACGATAATCCCTAAAATCAAACAAAAAATTCCAGCTCCTATTAAAAATAATTTCCTATTACGACTCATCTGATTTTTTCCTTGTTGTAATTAAAACCTCATTAAAAAATGAGTTTCCTATGCTAACTTAAAAGTAGCACAAAGTCCACACACTCTAAAATCATTGGATGAAAAATTATTAGTAAAAGTACAAAATTAATTTTAGCATTAGAGGAAGAAGAGAACTCTCCCTTACCTAAAAAACACCAATTATAAATTCAAAAATAAAATAATAACTCACTTCGGTCAAGGAAGATAAATAGTGTCTCCCTAAAGGGTAAAATACCTGTAAAGTAAAATACTGGCTTATTAATTACGATTTATCCGATTTATAGTTCAACCCGGAATATGTATTCGAATTTCTATTCTGAGCTAAAAATACTTCAAAATCAAACGCTTCGCTGCATTTAACGCCTTCACCATAGCGGTGCTATGCCTTAGTCGTTAAAGACTTGATTTTCTTGTTTTTTTAGCTCTCATAACGAACCCTAACGCATAATCCGGGTTCAACAATAACCTATAAAAAATTCAGAAATAAACTGGTGCTATTGCTTCGTGGATACAAAGACTAGTTTTCCACCAATGCTGTTTTTCTCATTCGTGTACTTGAGTAATGAACCTTGTCTAAAAGATTAAGGAAAAAAACTCAAGAGATCTCAACACATCAAAATGTTAACTTTATTCTCAATAAAATGAGGAATAGATGATCAGGCATCAATTGATAGGATATCAAAAACCGTAAGGAAGTATTAACGATTAGGATTAAATACAATTCCCTCTTTAGGGTAATTTTGATCGACCAACAACTTTTTAAAGAAAAAATAATAGACCATTATTCCGTTATTGAGTGCCCTGACACTCAAGCGTTCATCAATATTATGCACATTTTGGATGTCTTGTTGTGAGATTTTTGCTGGGAAAATACCATATACGGGTACTCCTCGCTCTCTAAAATAGCTATTATCGGTTGTCGCAGGAAATAAAATCGGAATAATATCTACATCAGGGTCAAATTTTAAAATTGCCTCCTCAAATAAGTCATAGTATCCATCTACAGGACTTGATAATGCACTTGGACTTTGGTTCAATACAGAAATTTCGATCTTTGGCTCTCTTAACTTTCGCTTTATCTGCTTTACAAAATCCTCTTTATTGGTTTCGGGTAGTAGTCTACAATCTAAATAGGCAGTCGAAAGCTCTGAATTCTGATTAGGTGCACCGGGTGGATTGTAGATATTGGTTATGGTAATCGTATTGGTGAGTAATGAAGTAAAAAGCGGATTATCTCTAATATATCGCTTCACAAAAGGATTAAAAACTCTCCAATTGGCATTTCTAATAAAAAACCCACGCGCTCCGCCCTCTGCTCTTCCTAGTTCTTTAAACATCAATCGATTAGAAGTTTCAAATTGAATTTTTGTACTGCGATTATTCAGTCGGCTTAGTGCTTCAATCATGTTTTTATTGGCATAGCGACGAGAAGGCGCAGCTCCGTGGCCATATGACTTCAAGTCTAGCTCAAGCCTTAGCCACAAACTTTTCTTTTCTGCAATGCTCACCCCATAAACAAAGCGATCGGGATTGGAGGGTAAAACCTCATTGAGGCCAGATCCACCTTCACCAAACACAACCGCAGGATTAAGTAAATCAAAGTATTCATCAACTACGAGCTTTGCTCCTAGCCTACCCCCTGCCTCCTCATTGCTCACAACTAGTAGCGTGATATTATAGTCAAAGTCTTTTCCATGATGCTCAATCAGCTCCAAAGTAGCCATGAGCTGCATCACACCCAGTCCTTTCGCATCAATAGTACCTCGACCATAAATATATCCATCATCGGCTACTACCCCTCCATAAGGCGCGTGAGTCCACTTGTCCCAGTTTCCCGCTGGCACCACGTCTATATGATGCATCAATATGATATTTGGACGACCTTCCTTAAGAGGATGAATCGACGCTGCAAAATTATAACTATTGGTATCTTCTTGAAAACGAGTAATATGTAAACCCTTTTCTTTGCAATAGGCCTCAAAAAATTGTCCCGCTTCAATTTCATTACCTGTAATTGAGGGGAATTTCAAATAATCGCTAAGGAGCTGAACGCCATCTTCAAGAAATATGCTCTGAGGTTCTGATTCGCTTTCTTTTTGAGGCGGATTGAAAGCCTCAACATGGATGGTAGTAAAAAGAAAAATATATGTTAGGAGGAATCGAGCTGTTAGCATTAAAATAAACGATTTTTCAATTGGCAAATTTAATTTATTATCCACCCATTGCCTAATGATCATTAAATATTCTTGGATAAATCCAAATGACAAATAAAAGAATAAAAATGACAAACAATAAATACTTGCGGTCTAAGGTCTCATACACTTTTTGATTATTATCAAAATCACTCGAGAAGCTGGTATCAAAACGCTCACGGTCTCTTTTCAGCTTTAAAGAAGATAACAAGTCATCATCAGCATAATGATATAATAGTGCATTGCCATCAGCTGATTTCAATTCATATTCCATACCTTCTTCAAGCTGATTTAAAGCATATAAATATAGTCGTTCATCACCCAATGGAATTTTTTTTGGTTGCATAGGCAGCTCCTTCGCTTCTGCTTTTCGAGCGATTAGCTCTAAGCTCTCATCTCTACCTATGCCGTAGATATATTTTGCAGATGATAAAGCTGCACTTGGCCTAATCCATTGAAGTTGATGAAAGTTAGGCGGGATGAGATCGTTGAAAAACTGCACCCACAACCTACGGTAAAGCTCCTTTTCGCCGCTGAGCTGCATTTGATAAGCTTGCTGAACACTACTAAAGCCCCAATTGCTTTGCTGAGATACTCGCTTTACATCAAATACAGGCGGTAATGATCCTTTCTTTTCGCCCGCTATAAAAAACTCCTCATTCCAACTGACATCGCTTTTCATATGTACCCAATCCTCTGGTCTGAGTTTACGATTTACCCTTTTGTAGCTTGGTAGTAAACTATTAGGAATCCATCCTAGGGCCTCATCATTCCCATGAAAGAACACCGCACGAAAGGCATTTTTATCTATTAATGCCTTTATCATGTTTTTTTCTTGGGATGAGAGTTGTGCAATGACTTGGTTGCTTAGTACTAAGACATCATAACGTTCCTTGAGCTTAGCATTGATTTGGATAGGCATAGCGTCATTTTGCAGGCGGTCAAAATACCTCTCTGGCGCAAGGTAAGTTCTCACGGCAACATCATGCTGCATGGAGCCTAGCAATGCACGCAATCGTTTTAACTCTTCATTGGGACTTCCTTCCAAAAACAAAAACCTCAAAGATTCGAAAGGTAAAACTTCGATGTGAAAGCGTTGGGATTCATTTACCCCCTCATCCCCACTAAAAAAAAGCTCAAGCGCTTGCCTACCTACTGGAAGATTACCCAGTTTTAACTGATGACTACCCGACAGTAAGCGTCTCGAAAGTAGTGTATCAGCAGTATGATCAAGAAGAAGAATTTGGCCTGATTGAGCATTGGTGACTAAAATGGGTAGTGAATCACCGTAAGACAATCTCACCTGATAATCAAATGCCGTGACACCTCTTGATTCGCATTTTTTTGACTGATTTACTTCTAGTCTGACACCTGCTATGTGGTGAAGCGATAAACCGTAAGGGTTTTTGCAAGACTCCCACTGGAGCCTGAGGGGTTTTTCTGCCTCAAGAACACGATCATACAATTGCTCATCCGCGACCCACACCTTCTCTGCTGATTCATCGGATTCATCCAATATGCGGATCACTTCTACCTTTTGGCTTTTCAAGATGGCAGGTGGGAAAAAGGTAAAATAAAGCAATGGCCCCAAAAGTAAGTAGCATCCCCCGATAAAAAATTGTTTTTTCCACAAGCTAAAGCCAACAAGCATAAGCCAAATCACGGCAGATACAAGCTTAAAAACCAAATCCCAACTAGCATATAGGTGGGGAAACCAATCTATAGAAGAGCTTGAATCCATTAATCTTTTTGGTTGATTCGGTGAAGGTATTCTTGATAGAGTTCCGTAAGCTGTTGTTCAGTCCGACTGATTTCATCAGCGCGAGTTGTTTTCACAAGGTATCGGTACAGTAAATCGCTATCCTCTTGTCGAGCGTCTTCTTCAAATCGTTGTAAACGATAAGCGGCTGACAGCACAGGAAGCCACTGTGGCTCAGCAGCTACCTGCCGCTCAAGCTCACTGATGAGAGGCGCAAAGTCTACATCTTTCTTGCTAGGTGCAGCGATTTTTGCCAAAAGCTCAAATACATACTGCCTGAACTCATCTTTTACCTTACTTTCCCCTTTGGGTAATTCGTTTTTCACTTCCTCATAGCGACCGCTAAGCCGCTTTTCACCCTCATTGAAGGTAGGTAGCCTTTCAGCTGTTTTATGTAAATACACCCTAGACTTACGCTGAACGGTCTTGATCAGCTCCAATGCATTGTATTGGTAAGGTAGTGAAGCCTCTGGACGTTTCGTGCGAAGGCGAAGCTCAGCCTCCCACATCTGCTTAAGTGCTTCTCTTAATGTTTTTTTAATGTCCTCATCCAAAAAACTGGTGAGGGAAGCATGATCATGTACATGAATGAATGGTTCTAACAGATCTGGCTTGGCTTCAGGGTCATCCTCTTCATCGTGATGATGATGGTGATGGTCGTGCCCATGCCCATGCCCATGATGATCGTGATCATGGTGATCATGGTGGTCGTGGTCGTGGTCGTGGTCGTGATCATGGTCGTGGTCGTGATCGTGAAATTCGACCGCACCACTGGCTCCTATAATAGTTTCCAACTCCTCCCCCAAAAACTGACCATAACGCAACCTAAGAAGTTTTTGATCAATGCCCAGTTGATTACTTTTTTCTAAATCACTTGCTGAGCGCTCATCCCAACCTTGAGCAATCATCTCCTCAGTGTCAATAATAAGCTGTCGCTGCGAGCGGAAATACTCAGGAAGTTCGTCTAAGCCTAAATCGGCACTCATTTCAAACCGAATAGGATCGTCATTGCCTACTCTAAAGCGCATCACCTCCGATCTACCCGTATTGCCGGCATAATCAGTTGCTTCTGCGAAGAGATAAATTTCATCACCTTCCTCCAATTTGAAATCCTTCAGTTCGATATTTTCACTGAATGCTGGCCGCTTACCGAAGGTGGATTTGGCATCATAAGCCTGCCATTTTTTTGATTTGAATCGCACACTCTCGCCTTGCCCTTGTGCATGAGTAAGATCGAAAAACACTTGGCTTACGCCATAGTCATCTGAAGTTTTTAATTCAATAGGAATTGATTGAGTATCTGCTGCTAAAACCATACCTATAGTTGTACTGAGAATGATCTCGGGAGCTTGATCAGTTATCAATTCAATACCGACTTCTTTATTTTGATGAATACCCTGCTCACTCTTTGCCTGAACTACCAAGACCTCTGACCGCTTTGCTGTATAATCAAGAACATACTCACTTTTGTCAGTTGCTTTAAAAGCGCGATTGCTCAAGCCTACATGCTCGACCTCCTTACTAGCCGCAAGTCTAAAATGAAGCTTACTGCCCTGTGGCACCCTATTATTTTCGTTAGGATGTGCTTCAAAAGACTTTCGCTGAGTATATGCCGGCGGTACAACAACAATTTCAAGTGATTGGATCAATGCCTTTCTCTCCTTTTCAGGCTTATCTTGACTTTGTAACTCTTGAGACACTAAAGCGGTAATATCACTTTCTTTTTCTTTTCCCCAGAAGGCAAATGCCCAACTCATCACGGGTAAAATGGCTAGTGCTAAAGCGATTGAAATAATTTTTGAAGAGAAAAGGATTGGATATTGAATACCACTTAAATTGTCTCGCAATTGAGATATCAAGAGCCGATTGAGTTCATTGGGTTCTTTTAGAGCTAGTACAGGGAGTGCATTTTTAAACTGGGGATTTTGCTCGTGAAGTATTTTTAAAATATCCTGATCTTGAGGAATTCGAAATAAGCCCAATATCAATATCAAAAGAAATAATGCTGACGCTATACTAACTAAAAACCAAAGGCTTAGTGACATAATCATACCGCAAGCAATAGTAATGAAAGCCGCATAGCCGGCTATGACCACTAGCCGTAATAGTCTTCGGGTTTTGTACTTTTTTAATATTATATCAAGCAAATCCTTTTCCATATCTCTCTATTTTGCTTTTTTTATTGCTTCAATGGTGGTCAAACCCTTAAATAGCGTTTTTAGATTGATGTCTTAACCGAAAATACTCCCAAAAGATTGCTAACATAATCAAAAACAGCAACAAGGAAGAGGGTGTTTTTTCTTCATTTTCTAAGACCGTATTTCTCTCTACCCTTTGATAGCCTTCATCCATGAAAAAGAACTGACTCATCGCCATTTCGACATCCATACCCAGCTGCTGCGACCAAGCCAACAGCTCAAGCTGACCTCGATTTTCAAAAACATAACCTTCCTCCCAAGTCGGTAAGACGATAGAAAGGCTATCTTCCTCCACATGAGTGATTTTAGAAAGAATATTAGGATGAGCCGTTTTTCCTATTTTTTTTGTGTGGGATGAAAACGCAGGAAGCTGTTCGTTGACTAATTGAGTAATCTGATTGAGTTGAGCATCACTGCTATCAACAGGAATGCTTCGGAAGGCACTATGCACTTTAACTTTATCAACAAGCCGATGACTACCCTCATTCCTCGCAAATAAAAAAGCTTCTCCCTCTGAAGAGAGCTTCAGAAAATAAATACTGGATAACTCGACACTGTCAGTGAGCAACTCAAGCTGCCTAATTTGTTGGTTTTGAAGTATCCAGACATGGGTGAGTGAATCGTAGGCTACCGCATGTATCAGTGCCTCATCAGGTGTGTAGCTGAATACCTCTATAGATTTTGGATAATGCTCAAGTAGCGGCTGATGCATATGCCGAAAAGGCGCCACCCATAGTACCCTCTCGTAGTCATGATCGATCAGCCCGTGTATAATAGAATCAAGGATGTGTAAGGTCGGTAGATAAGCGTACCGCTTAAAGTCTTCCGTTCTATCCTCAAGCAAGGCTGTCCACTGGTCAAGTTGTCCTTCAGGATATAAAAAGAGCGATGTCTTACTTTGTGTAGCATTAAATAAATGACCATAAAAAATCGCAAAACTCAAGGCGGACAGCAAAAAGACACGAATGAAAAGCGTTGGCAGATCTGAAAGACGGATGCTCTTCGCCTGTGGTGGGGTACGCTCTTCAAAGGCTTTAACAGATCCTACAAATATTTTGCTGTTCCTTTTTTTTGAAATCAAATGAATGATCAGCGGCAAGAGCACACTTAGCGCAAGAAAGAAATAAAAGTTAGCATTCATAAATTACGCTCAATGTTATATTTAAAAAGCTAAGACATCAGTCTTCTGCAATTGTCTAAAATAACTGCGGCAGCAGTGGCTGCATTGAGCGACTCTGCATTACCGAAAGTGGGAATACTGATTTTCCTTTCGATAAGTGCCGTCAATTCAGGACTTATACCAGCTGCTTCGTTGCCAATAACAATTCCTAAGGGTGTTTTTAGACTTTCAAGCTGATGAATATTTTCACCTTCAAGATAGGCACCAAGAACTTGACCTTCAAATGATTTTACAAAAGCGGTAATATCGCCGTATTGAGGTTGAATTCGAAGAAAAGAACCCTTAGTCGCAGATATCACCTTGGGATTGTAAAAATCTACAGTATCTTCAGAGCAGAAAATATTGTCTACTCCGTACCAATCTGCCAAACGAATCAGTGTGCCTAAATTACCAGGGTCGTTGATACGATCGAGAAAGAGACAAAAATTGGATGTGTTGTTGCAATTGACATCTTGAGGAATATCTAAGACTACTACTGCAGAATCGTTGGATTGAAAAGAGCCTACCCTTTCGAGTAACTTAGAAGAAACAATCTCATAGGAAGTTGGTAATAAATTTTCATATTTTTGTGCAAAGTTTTCTGTACACCAAAGAAGAAAGATAGAAAATGCCTTTGGATGCTCAAGCACCTCAAGGACAGATTTTTCTCCTTCAACTACAAACAGTCTTTCAAGTTGTCGGTACTTCTTTTGTGAAAGACTTTTTATAAGCTTAATATCATTGTTGGTAGGCATAATTTCGATTTGAATTTGAACACGCGAATTTACTTAATATTTATCTTTTTGCTTCTTCTTTCTGGCTGCGTTGGGGTCAAATACTTGGAAGAAGATGAAACTGTGCTATACAAACAACAGATAGAAGGCAACCGAAACCTAAGTAATGAGCGATTGGCGAGATTTTTTCGTCAAAAGCCCAATAGGCAATTCCCTATCGTTCCTTTTACCCCCTATGTTTATATTCATGGTATTGGTGATCGCTTTTACAATGAAGAGAAGCACAAGAAAAACATTGAAAAGTACGAAAGAAGGTTCAGTCGAAGAATAGAAAAGGCAGAGGATAGACCCCGCCGTCAGGCCCGACTTGAGCGCAGAAAAGAGCGGAAAATAGAAAAGGAAACGGATAAGCTCGAAGATGGTAATATGCTGATGCAGTGGGGTGAAGAAGTGAGCGTATATGATAGTGCAAAAGCCTATCAAGCTTTAGAGCAGATAAGAAGCTTTTATAAACTTAAAGGATACATTAACTCTGAAGTAGAACTCAGCAGTAAAACACGCAATAATAAAACGACTGTCACCTATAAAGTAAAAGAAAATCGTCCGCATAGAATTGATAGTATTCTCTACGATACTCAGGGTGATAGTACTCTTTTAGAAATCATCATGGCGCACCCCAATGAGAAAAAGATAAAAAAAGGGGACGTATTTGACCAAGACGTATTAAGTGCTGAAAGAAGCAGAATCGACGAACTATTGAAGAAAAATGGGTATTTTGAATTCAGCCAACAGTTCATAAGGTTTCGAGTAGATACTACCATAGGCGATCATGCTGTTGCAGTTCGAGTAAATGTACTTAAGCCTAGTAATCGCGATCAACACAAGCAATTCAGAATTGACTCTGTCATTGTAACTTATGACTCCCACATTAAGCTTCCTAATGAGCAGAGAACACAGGTGGGAGAAAGTGGTGTAACCTTTAGCTACTTCAATAGAGAGTATTCGGAGAAAATTTTAAGGAGAAGGGTTTTTTTACAAAAAGGCGAACTCTACAATATACAAAACCATCAAAATACCCAGCGGCAAATGGGTAATATGGATATTTTTAGGTTTATAAACATTAGCTACGATACAACTGGGGGTGATTTCATTGCTAATATAATCACAAGCCCATTGAAGAAGTACCAAACTTCAAATGAGGCAGGCCTTACAGTGAGCCAAGGCTTTCCTGGTCCATTCTATAATTTATCGCTGAAAAATAGAAACCCTTTTCAAGGCCTTGAGATTATGGAGCTCAACTTTAGAGCGGGTATCGAGGGAGTAGCATCTGCCACAGAAGTAGGCAATGTATTCCAAAGTACAGAGCTTGGAGCTAATTTAAGTTTGATCTTTCCTCAGTTTATCTTGCCTTTAAGTGAGCCTATCAGAAATCAACTAGGAGCAAGAAACCCTAAGACGAGGCTATTGATGGGTTATAATTATATCAATAGACCTGAATATGTAAGAACCAACGTAAATACTTCGATCACCTATAATTGGCAGGCCAAAGACAATATCTTTATAAATTTTACTCCAGCTGACTTAAGGGTAATTGAATCGACACTAGACCCAGCCTTTCAAGATAGACTGGAAGAGTTTCAGTTGCAAGGAAATAATCTGATCGAATCCTTTCGTACTTCTTTTGTGAGCAGTATGATTTTTAACGTGGTATTTAACTTTGATAACTACGGTCTAAATAATGAAACAGGCGCCTTTTTAAAATTACATGCAGAAAGCGGTGGTACCTTACTCAACTTTTTCGGTAAAGACTTTATCACGAATCAAGGGTTGGAATATTTTCAGTTTGCTAAGTTTTTTGCAGACTATCGTAAAAACATCCGTATATCAAGAGATAAATTTTGGGCATTTCGAGTACACGGAGGTTTTGCTCGACCTTACAATGGAGATGTATTACCATATGAAAAATACTTCTTCGCTGGGGGTACAAATAGTTTAAGAGCCTGGAGACCTCGTAGGCTGGGTCTGGGCTCATCACCTCCTTCAGAACCTAATGAAAACCCTGTTGAAGATGGCTTTTTTGATTACTCACTAGAGCAGCCTGGGGAAATACTACTTGAAGCAAGTATGGAATACCGTGCTAAGTTATTTGGATTCTTTCATTGGGCTTTCTTCATCGATGCAGGTAACGTTTGGTCCAATTCGCTTCGAGAATCAAGACCTGGGGCAGAGTTTACCGCAGAAAGTTTAATTAATGAAATCGCTGTTGGTACAGGGCTTGGCTTAAGATTAGATTTTAACTTTTTGGTGCTCAGACTCGACTTTGGGGTAAAAGCATACGACCCAGCCAGACCATCAGGAGAAAAGTTTATGCTGCCTCAATTATGGAGAAACCCACCTTTTGGAGAGGCTGAACAAATCCTGATCAATATCGGTATAGGCTATCCATTTTAATGAACTTAAGAATATGAGGCAGGAAATCAGTCTTTCACAGCTTAACCTAGAAATAAAAAACATCCTAAAGGCGCATTGTCAGGCTGAATATATGGTAGTCGCTGAGATAGCTGAAATACGAGAAACCGCACGAGGACATTGCTATCTGGACCTAGCGGAAAAAGAAGAGGGTCAAATTTTAGCAAAAATGAGAGCTACCATTTGGGCTTATCAATATAGAAATATTTCGGGTTGGTTTGAGTCCATTACGGGTAAGTCGTTATCTGTGGGTATGAAAGTATTATGCAAAGTCAATATTAACTTTCATGAAGTTTATGGCATAAGCCTTAATGTACTAGATATTGATCCAAATTTCACCCTCGGAGAGCGTGCAGCCAATAGAAACCAAATCATAGAACAGCTTAAAAAAGAAGGGATCTACGATATGAATCGTGAGCTCGAAATACCTATGATTTGTCAAAAAATAGCGCTTATCAGTTCAGCTACAGCCGCAGGTTATGGAGACTTCAAAAGACAACTCGAACAAAATGAATATGGCTATCGCTTTAATATAGATTTTTATGCGGCGAGTATGCAAGGTGATAAAGCTGCCGAATCTATCACAGATTCATTAATCAAAATTTTCAATAGTGAAATAGAATATGACCTGACGATCATACTGCGTGGTGGTGGTGCTGGCCTCGACTTAGATTGCTTCGATGATGTGAACTTAGTCACTCATCTTGCGCAGTTTCCCTTACCAATACTTACTGCAATAGGTCATGATCGAGATGAAACCATTTCGGACTTGGTGGCGCATACTTCGGTAAAAACGCCCACAGCTGCAGCAATATTCCTCGTAGATAAGATGCTAGAATATGAAAGTCTAGTTGAAAGAATATTTTTGAGAATAAAAGATAAAGCCGCTAAAGAGCTTCACATACAAAAATATGAGCTACAGAAAATATACCATAGCCTTCAAAAAACAACTCAAAACCGACTCGTAAAGGAAAGAGATAAGATTAACCAATCCGTTTTCTACATGAAAAGTAATTCGAAAAAATTACTCTCCGATGCACTGAGCCATTTGAATCACTCTGTATTTCAGGTAAGAACCTACAAAAACAAACAAATTGACCGTTCGAAAGGTCAATTAGAACTGATGGAAGAAAAGGTGAAGTTGATGGATCCCGAAAAGCTCCTTCGGCAAGGATACAGCATCAGTACAGTGAATGGTGTTCCTATTCACTTGCTTGAAAAAATAGTAGAAGGAGATAAAATGAAAACCCAGTCTTATCATCATACCATAGAATCGGAAATAACTGATATAAAATCTAAAAATAATGGCTAAAAGAAAATACACCGAAAATCTACACGAACTTCAAGAAATCCTTAGTAAGCTAGAGCAAGGAGAAATTGCTATTGATGAACTTTCGTCTGAAGTAAAAAAAGCATTAAGCCTTGTGAGAGAATGTAAAAAAGAGCTTAGAAAAACAGAAAAGACGCTAGATGAGCTACTTGATGAACAAAACTTAGATAGTGAGCTAGAGTAATTCACAAAAATTGTAACACTTAAAAATAAAAATAGCAGCGTTCAAAAACTATTTATCTCTTGAAGAGACCTAAAATAGGGCTTGCTTAAAAAGACCCAAATACTAAAGATTCGAAGCGGCACAAGCTTCGCTTATCTTATTTGATGGGAAAAGTGATCTATTTCAAGAAGCTTATTTTAAACTTTTAATCTTTTTCAAATAAATGCCACTTACGATTTACGAATCACAAATTACGATAATGCTTGGGAGTAAGCTACAAAATGTCGCTCTAAGACATTTTCGGGCAAGCATTTTCACTATTTTTGATTAAAAACCGTGCACTTAAATAAATAAAGTATAGACTTTATGATTTATTTATCAACAATTCAACTGTTTTTAAGCATGCCCTAAAATAGAAAAGGGATGAAGCCAAGCCCTCATCCCTAGATTTTTTTTATAGATGCCAGAATTGACTGATCTATCGATTTCCAAAAGCTTCTTTCGTATAATCAAGATCAGTGCTGAAAATAGGGATTGACACTCTAAGAGTGGCAAAGAAACCTCTTGATGCTACACCAGGCCTATAACCTGTTTCTATGTTGTAGCCCCACCCCAATGCACGATTAAATTTCCCTTGAATACCCGCTCTACCACCAAAAACATTCATTGGCACATCACCAACATCATAAATTAAACCTGAAGCGGTATCAACACGGATATCTTGTACCTCCATAAAAGGCGCTATGCTTATGTCTGCATACACAGTGAAAATATTATCATTGAGGAGAACAGGATAGTTTCTATCAGGCTTAATAGCAACATTTCTAAACCACCCCATAGAGGCTCCTAAATGAAAACCGAAAGCGTTGTAGTTAAGAAAAGGACGCTCATTTTCAGGCATTTCGCCACCATTTTGATTTACTAAAACAAAATCTCTTCTATCAGCAACCCTAGCTAAATCCGTAGTGGTAGAATAAAAGAAACTTGAAAGACGAGCTGCCATTATCGTGCGAACTTTACTTGGTACTTTTATTTTGTCCGGAACACTTGAAGCCCATCGATTGCCTTTGTTGAAACGTGCAGAGTACAAAACAATCTTAGACTCTCCGTCTGTTTCAGAATCATTAAAATGATAAGCACCTCCTGCTTCTAGATAGAAAAAGTTAAAGGGTGTATTTACAGAGGTACCATTACGCGCGTGGTTGCTTCTCTCAAAGTCGGTTGACCGAGCGTAGGTTGTTCTTCCAGCTGCCCAAGCATGAAATTTATCTTTGTGATAATATTCCAGCTCTAATCCAAAACCTGCATTGACATTGGCAACAAATAATTCACCATACATCGGCTGTACATGGATGAACAATTTGTTTAGCTGATATGGATCATCATACAACTGTTCGTAGGTTACGGTATTGTTATCTCGGCGTGAGCCTTGAGCAAGCAAAGATTGATACCCAATAATCACCAAGAAGATGAAAGTAAAAATATGTTTCACAGGCATTTTTATTTAAAACAAAAATATGAGCAAATATAGTGCTAAACAGCAAAATACAAAATTCTACCATCCGATACTATGCCAACTCGCACAAATACATTAATATACAACTGAGCCCTTTGTAAACTATTCAATGAGA
Organism: Cyclobacteriaceae bacterium; assembly: GCA_020832375.1. Classification (GTDB taxonomy): domain Bacteria; phylum Bacteroidota; class Bacteroidia; order Cytophagales; family Cyclobacteriaceae; genus JAFIEW01. The sequence continues at coordinate 24,857 of JAFIEW010000005.1, read as the reverse complement.
TCTGAAGCTAAGACAAGATATTTAATCTCTACTAATCACCACACTTTCAGGAACTAAGCACTTATTATTAAATAAACAAACACTTGAATTGATTTACACTATTACATTGCTTATCAGATATTTAACAAATAAAAAACATTCAAGCCACATATTCAAGCTTTATATGAAAATAATATCTAAAACTAAACAAGTCAACAATTCCTATCACTCATTTTAGTCGAAATAACAATCGATACCGATCTAAAACCTTAAGATTATAAGGAAGAAAATGTGAAATAGCTTGTAATTTGATGAATGAAACTATCAATAATAAAACCACAAAATCTGGTTTTATTCCAAACAAACAAACACTTTTATATGAAAAATTGGCTACTTCTTGTTTCCTTTAGTTTTCTTGCTTTAGGAGTGCAAGCGCAATCTCTTGTGCGTATTTCACCTGAGAACCCATCGACAGATGATGACATTACGCTATTTTTCGATGCCACTCAAGGTAACGCAGCGCTAGCAGATTTCGATGGAGAGATTTTTCTTTACACTGGTTTGATCACTGACCAAAGTGCGAATTTATCAGATTGGCAATATGTACAGTCAGCTTGGTGTGAAAATCCAGAGAGATTGCGAATGCAGCCGGAAGGTGATAACCTTTTTAGCATCAGTTTCAACATTAGAGAGTTTTATGCTGTGTCTGAATCGGAGGAAGTCTTACAACTTGCATTGCTTTTTGTAGGAAATGATGGCTGCCAAACAGTCGGCAGAAATACAGACGGTGGAGATATCTTTTATGCTATCAATCGCAATGAGCTAGGCGAATATGATAGCCACCTTTTCGAGGGAGGCATTCTCTCAATTTTTGACACGGAAGGTCACCTCCTTCAAATCATGGCCAATGATGCAGGTCCTATCAAGATAGCACTTCATCGTTCCGATCACATAGATAATGTACCTTCGGAGGTTGTCATTAGTGCTGATGCTGGTCTCGGCACTTTCACGGAAGAAGAGAACTTATTGATATATCAATACAATGAACTCGCAGTAAGCTATAATAAAACAAACAACCAACTGGATCTACTTCATAAAAATCAAATAAAAACCACTCTTTCGAACCTAATACCGACGGGTAATCCTACGCTCGGTGCTAGTACCAGCTTAAGCACAAATGAAGAAATTTATGGCCTCGGCTTTCATGCTATAAGCCATAATAGAAGAGGGCATCGGCTCAATATCTACAATCGTCCGCAATATGGATATGCGGCCAATGTACACTCACTCAATATTACCATGCCTTATTTTGTAAGTTCTGAAAACTATGCCATTTATTATGACAATTTCATTCCTGCCACCATGGATATTGGCATTGCGCAAGCCGATCGCCTGACTTACGAAGCGGAAGGCGGACCCCTCAGGCTTTACTTTTGGGCGGATGACCACCCTAAGGAAATCCTCAACACCTACACTGAGCTTACAGGCAAGCAAGACCTGCCTCCACGTTGGGCACTCGGCTACATCCAATCCAGATACGGCTATGAAAATGAAACCGAAACCAGGGAAATTGTATCGAGTATGACAAATAATGGCTTCCCAATGAGCGGTCTGATTCTAGATTTATATTGGTTTGGCGATGAAGGCACTATGGGTAATTTAGATTGGGATGCGACTAGATTCCCAAATCCTGAGCAGATGTTGAGTGACTTTTCTAATGACAATTTAGCAACCGTACTCATTACAGAGCCCTATTTTACCACTCAGTCTACACATTTCAACGCCTTGGCCGATCAAGGATTCTTGGCCACTGATTCTGAAGGAGAAACTTTCATCATCGGCGATTTCTGGACCGGACCCGCAGCGCTTATGGACATGATGAATCCGGATGCTCTCGAATGGATGTGGCCCTTCTACAGGGAGCGCAATTTGGAAGGCGTCTCAGGCTGGTGGTCCGACCTTGGCGAGCCGGAAACCCATCCTGATGCGATGCGTCATGGGGATCTTGGCGCGCGCGGAGCACATAATATTTTCGCAAACAGGTGGTCGAAGATGCTCTATGAAAAACACCAAGAGGAGTTTCCCGAGCGCCGACTTTTCAATTTGAGTCGCAGTGGTTTTGCAGGGATGCAGCGATTTAGCACCTTCCCGTGGTCGGGCGACGTGCAGCGCTCCTTCGAGGGGCTGTCCTCACAGGTAGCCATCATGCTTGGCATGAGCATGAGTGGATCTGCCTATATGCATGCTGACCTTGGTGGCTTTGTGGGCGGACATCAAAATGAAGAACTCTACACCCGCTGGATGCAAATGGGTACTTTCTCCCCTATCATGCGGCCACATGGTGTCGACATCCCCACAGAACCGATCTTCTACTCGGCGAGTACCCAAGAAATTTTAAGAGAATACAGTATGATGCGTCACCAAATGATGCCCTACACCTACAAATTGGCACTAGAAAACACACTTTATGGTACACCTCTCGCCCGTCCTTTTGCGTTTGCTGCGCATGCGGGTTGGGATGAGGAAACGGATAATCAGCAATACTTCTGGGGAGATCACTTCATCATAGCCCCCATCGTAACTGAAGGTCAGCGATCGCAGCAAATAAGGCTTCCTGAAGGCAAATGGCTCAATTTCCATGACAAAGAAAGCTTTCAAGGTCCGCAACTGATCACAGTAGATGCGCCGCTTGATCAACTACCCGTCATGGTAAAAGCGGGCACTTTCCTACCGATGATCAGCGATCATGCAGCGCTCAACTCGAGCTTCACTACCGATACTTTAGCGATTGCCTACTATGGTGGAGCATCCCTCGCAAACCCAATGGAATTTTATTGGGATGATGGTGTCAACCCCAAAGCGCTGAGTGAAAACAAATATGAGAATTGGACATTCTCATCCCAAGAAGAAAGCTTTGGATACCAACTCACAGCTCAACGAAATATAAAAAGTGGGTATCCGACTATGCCAGAAAATCGACTGACGCAGTGGGAAATTTTTCACGACAAAGAATTCATCAAAGAAGTAAAAGTAAACGGTATAGCTGCATCGAGACAAAGTAGTCAGGCGGAGGCACCCTTGCAATATTCAATAGCTGATGGCAAGGTGCGGGTCATTGCCGATTGGGAAGGCAGCGAATCGCTAGAAATCATCATCAGCTTCACCGATGAGGAGGAAGAGCAAGAGGAGGAGGAAGAAGAAGAGGAAGAAGAAGAGGAAGAAAATGAAGAAAATGAGGTGCTGTCTGCGGCCGGTCGGAATGATAAAATCCGTATTTATCCCAATCCAAACAATGGTAACTTTACCTTATCAATTGATAGTGATAGCTCAACTGAAATAAGCTTTGAAATTTATGATATGCAAGGCAGAGTAGTGGGTCTACCCAATCAGCGAATCGAAAACGGTCGGTCGGAACTTCAACTCAACTTGAGAAAAGGAATTTACTTGCTCAGGTATCAGAACGGCGAAGTTCAGGGTGTAGAAAAATTGATAGTGGAGTAAGCTCTTGAACTTAATATACTAAGCGAGATAGTATCTAAAAAGCGGCTGTCTAAAAAAACGAAAACTATCTAATTGATAGATCTACAAGATCACCAAAAAAGCTTTAGATATAACAATATTCAACGAAGCAGTTTAAAGGAAATCATCAGCTAATAAAAATAAGAAGTAATACATGATTTAAGTTTTTATGAAAGATTGAAAACCAGTTTTTTAAAAAAATCCGTCTTAATTAGTATAAAAATTGATGCTGCTGTACATAAAAAACCATGAGGACTACATTATAAATATCGGAAAAGTTAATTAAGGAGGCGATGGAGCTTACTGGTGCGAAAACAAAAAGTCAACTAATAAAGGAAGTTTAAGAGGAACATATAGCACGGATTAAAAGGAAGCGATTAATCGCTTTTAAAGGAACCATTGATTTAAATATCGACCTAGACACCCTAAGAGATAGATAGGGTCTGCTTAAAAGCAGCTAAATTGTTGATAATAAATCATAAAGTCTAAACTTTATTTATCTGAGTGCATGGTTTTTAAACAAAAATAGTGAAAATACTTGCACCAAAATGTCTGAGTTCGACATTTTGTAGCTTAGCCCCAAGCATAGCATCTTCTTCGTTGACTTCAGCTCGAGGTATATACATCTTCGCTTTGCCGCCTCGAATCTGCTGTACTTGGGACTTTTTAAGCAAGCCCTAGATAGCGTGTCTGGATATAAGGTGCTGGTAGATAGTTCGGTTTGGAGAGATTACTTCAAGACGGGAAATATCCCCTTACTTAATGGGGTAATCATGGAAGATTTGGTTTGCACCAGTGAGCTAATATTAACAAGACTATCACCTATTTTGCAAGACAGTCGAAGATATGATATTTTGGAAAATCTTCTTGAAATAGAGAATATCCTACTCTCAATTGATTGGCAAATCATCCAACAATATCAACCCTTAAATCTGCAACAAGGGGTCAATAAGGTAGGTATTCTTGATTTGATCATCCTACAACAGGTAATTTAGGAAAGAATTTCTCTTTTCAGTTTCGATAAGCACTTTAAACTAATGTTGGCTTATCTGATTTTTGAGTTGATAAATTTAGTCGTTTTCAATTTAGTCAAGCCCTCGAACACTTTACTACAAAAAAATGATGGAGGTGCAGTTAATTAGCTGTTGGCAATAAGACAAAATACAGGTTTCAAACCAAATAGCATTCGAAATCAATTCCATTGAGTGCAATTAATAGCCATTTATCTTAATAAAATTTTTTCAAGCTTTCATACAATTATTGATATTCAGAGCAGCTTGTTGCCACATGTAATTTTAATCACAATAAGGCTAAGTAAAAACACTTACCTTTATATCGAAATAAATGCTCGGAGCGTTTATAATCAGATTATAGAAAATACAGACAACTATGAATATCAAATTCCTATCCCTATTATTGATCGGCATTTTTGCCTTTTTAGTGAATACCCAAGCTCAGGAAGTGCGCATTATTGCAGAAAAAGAGCTGGAAGGTGGTGTAATCAAGCAGTTTGAAGACAAAGGCTTGGCGCATTACAGCTATGCCATCACGGTAGCTGGACAGATGGTTTTAGTAGACCCATCACGCGATCCACAGCCTTACTTAGACTATGCAAGGTCGATGAATGCCCAAATTATAGGCATCATCGAGACCCACCCACATGCAGACTTCGCCAGCGGACACTTTGAAATCCATCAGCTTACGGGAGCAGATATTTATGTGAGTGAAAAAGTGGGGGCAGACTATCCTCATATCGCTTTCGATGAGGGAGATGAAATCACACTATCAGATCAGATTCAACTCAGAGCTTTGTTTACGCCCGGTCATTCTCCCGATGGAATCAGCATTCTAGTAGTTGAAAATGGTGAGGTGAAAGCAGTCTTTACCGGTGACACCTTGTTTGTAGGAGATGTAGGTCGACCTGATTTACGTGAGAGCGCGGGTAACATTCAAGAGAAGAAAGAGAAGCTAGCTCGCCAAATGTACCATAGCTCCCGCGAAAAGCTGATGAAGCTACCTGAAGAAACCGTGGTATATCCTACTCATGGTGCAGGATCACTTTGTGGAAAGGCATTGAGCGACCAGCCGAGTAGTACGATTGGTGCAGAAATAAGAACTAACTACGCCTTACAAAAAATGAGCGAAGAAGAATTCGTAAAGCTCATCTTAGCAGATCAGCCCTTTATACCAAAGTACTTCCCTTATAATGTAGCAGTAAACAAAGCGGGGGTTCCTGCATTACAAGCCAGTATCAATGAAATTCCTTTGCTACCAAGCGCATCAGCATTAGAAGAAAGTATACTCTTAATTGACGTTCGATCGAAAGATGAATTCGATGCTTCTCATTTAACTAATGCGATTAACATCATGAATGGAGGTAAGTTTGAAACTTGGTTGGGCAGCATTATTGAACCTGAAAAACCTTTCTACATTATTGCTAATTCAAAGGAGCAGTTGGATGAGGTGGTTTATAAAGCAAGCAAAATTGCCTACGACTTGCATATCAAAGGCGGATTAATTTACGAAGGTGAAGGTAACCAACAAGTACAGGCCTTTGATCGAAAGTCATTCGACACAAATCCAAAAAAATACACCCTCGTGGATGTAAGATCAGAATCTGAAATTAAAGAGAATCCTATTTTTGAAGCTTCCTTGGTAATTCCTATCACGGACTTAAAAGAACGCATTGAAGAAATACCTAACGATAAGCCAATCGTAATTCACTGTGCCAGTGGATATCGCTCTACGGCTGCTCGAAGTATCATCAAAAAGCACAAGCCTGATTGGGAGGTGTACGATATGAGCACGATCGTGAAAGAGTATATGAACCAATAAATATTACGATTATCATCAATCTCGCAAGTATAGCATCTAATAAACCAGATTCTAAGAGGTAATTACAAACAAAAAAGGCAACTAAGAAATAAATCTCAGTTGCCTTTTTTGTTTTTTGCCCAGCCTTACATTATTCAAACGAATTTTGTGGGCTAAGCAGTTTATTTTCAATTAAGAAATTGTACTTCCCGCACCTATTTTTCCATCTGCCTGTGCAAATACCAACTTGCCTTCTGTATCTTCGGCCATCAGTACCATTCCTTGAGACTCAATACCCATCATTACTCTTGGTGCTAAATTAGCTAAAACAAGCACCTGCTGCCCTACCACTGCTTCAGGTTCGAAATGCTGCGCAATACCGCTCAAGATAGTTCGCTTGTCGATCCCTGTATCTATTTCTAATTTGAGGAGCTTCTTTGACTTCTTCATTTTTTCGGCACTCAAAATGGTTCCCACTCGAATGTCCATCTTCATGAAATCGTCAAATTGGATTTCTTCCTTTAAAGGTGTCAATTCTGGGCTTGCTGCCTCTCCTTCATTCATTTTTTTACTGTTTTCCAATTTTTGTACTTGTTGATCTACCAATTCGTCTTCTATTTTCTCAAAAAGCAAACTAGGCTTCTCTACTTGATGCCCGCTTTTAAGCAACTCTCGAGATAAATCTCTCCAACTTTTATCTTGCAGGTTGAGCATTCCTTTGAGCTTACTGCTGCTAAAGGGTAAAAAGGGTTCAGATGCAATCGCTAAAGCGGCGGTACACTGTAGCGCAACATTCATGATGGTCTTCACTCGCTCAGGATCTTCTTTGACTACTTTCCAAGGTTCTACCTCTGCTAAGTAGCGATTGCCCTCTCTTGCCATATCCATGAAAATAGACAGTGCCTCTCGGAATCGATATTTCTCGATGCTCGCTGCAATTTTACCAGGATAAAGATCGATTACTTTCAAGAGCTCTTCATCTCGCTCAGTAAGCTCCCCTGCTGCAGGTACTTTACCATCATAATATTTCTGGGTTAGCACCAAAGCACGATTTACAAAGTTTCCATAAATAGCTACCAGCTCATTGTTATTACGAGCCTGGAAATCTTTCCAAGTGAAGTCATTATCTTTATTTTCGGGTGCGTTGGCACAAAGCACATAGCGCAGTACGTCTTCCTTACCAGGCAGCTCATCTAAAAACTCATGCAACCAAACTGCCCAGTTGCGTGAGGTACTGATCTTCTTACCTTCAAGATTGAGAAACTCATTGGCAGGTACATTATCGGGCAAAATATACTCTCCGTGTGCTTTCAGTATTGAAGGAAAAGTAATACAATGAAACACGATGTTATCTTTACCTATGAAATGAATCAGCCGACTATTATCCTGTTCATCTGCTTGCTTTTTCCAATAAGGCTCCCACTCTTTACCATGATCCAAAGCCCACTGTTTAGAGGCAGAGATATAACCGATAGGAGCGTCTAACCATACATACAGCTTTTTTCCTTCAGCCTCTGGAAGTGGTACATCTACACCCCAGTCGAGGTCGCGTGTCATAGATCGAGCTTGAAGCCCTGACTTAAGCCATGAGCTACACTGACCATATACATTGGTCTTCCATTCACCTTTTTTGCCCTCAATGAGCCACTCTTCCAACCATGCCTGATAGCTATCAAGGGGTAAAAACCAATGCTTAGTGGACCTTAATTCCGGTGCTTTACCTGAAAGGGTAGATTTTGGATTAATCAGATCGGTAGGATGTAGTGAGCTACCACAAGCCTCGCACTGATCTCCATAGGCTGCATCGTGACCACAATTAGGGCAGGTACCCATCACATAACGATCAGCTAAAAATTGATCGTAATCAGCATCATAAAACTGCTCTGTTTCCTTTTCAATGAACTCACCCTTCTCATAAAGATTCGTAAAGAACTCCTGCGACAATTCGTGATGTATTGGGGATGAGGTGCGATGATAGATATCAAAGCTCATCCCAAAGCGCTCAAAAGTATCTTTAATTTGCTGATGATAGCGATCAATAATTTCTTGAGGCGAAATACCCTCTTTTTTTGCACGGATAGTAATAGCGGCCCCATGCTCATCGCTACCACACACAAAAAGTACATCCCTATCTTGCAAGCGTTGATACCTAGCAAAAATATCGGCAGGTAAATAAGCACCGGCAATATGGCCAATATGCAAAGGTCCATTCGCATAAGGTAAGGCTGCAGTGAGCGTATATCGATTTGTATTTTTCATTATCTAATAATCTGTTTTTGAAAGTAAGTTACTCTGCGGGGATTAAGTAAGAAACATTTGATCTAAATAAGGCACAGCATTACCCCAGCAGTATGTATCATTGACTAGATGATAATTCAACAAGCTTCATTTTACTTAAAAATCTAAAAATGATTTCGTATGCTAAATTTCGGCCTCAAAGATACGATAATCCGCATAGAAGGAAAGTCCACCTTCTTAAATAATAATGAAAAAAGAAGGTCATTGCGCTAAAAAAACAGTAGGCATCCCCAAAACAAAAAACACTATTTTTGGATGAATTTTGATATGAAAGGGTATTTTTAACTATATTGAAACTCAAACGTACACCTATTTAGAAAATTTCTTAAAATATACCATTTAACCCGATGAAAAAAATCTTAGTCCCTGTTGATTTTTCAGAAGAATCTATCAATGCTACGAAATTTGCGGCTGAATTGGCCGTAAAACACGGTGCTGAATTAAGACTGGTTCACGTAATTGAATATCCTGCAAAAAGAACCATGATGACCTTTACTGGTGCAGTACAATCCGACCCGATGGACAATGTATGGGTTGTAAAAATGAAAGAACAGGCAGAAACACAACTTCAAAAGCTTGTTGATGAAGACTTCATGGCCAATGTTGATGCAAAAGGGTGGGCAGTCCCTGGTTCTCCTTATCAAGTTTTAGCCAAAGACATTGATCAATCAGATATTGATTTGGTGGTAATGGGTACAAGAGGTGCATCTGGTCTTGAAGAAATTGCCATTGGTTCAAATGCTGAAAAAATGGTTAGGTATGCTAAGTGTCCCGTAATTACCGTTACTAATCCAATGAAAGTCAGTGATATTAAGAACATCCTATTTGCCACTGGATTAGGTTTAGAAAAGCAACTAATGGACAAATTGATGGAAAAGGTAAGTACTTTGCAGTCTGAATTTGATGCTAACTTACACATTCTAAAGGTAAACACGCCTAATAACTTCGAAAGAGATAAATTAGTAAAAGGACAGCTCAGAGAACTAATTAAAACCTACAATCTAAAAAATGCTAGTGTCCATATTACTAGCGAAGTGAGCGAGGAAGAGGGAATATTAGATTTCGCCAAAGAAAACAATATGGATATGATTGCTATGGGTACGACAGGCAGATCAGGGATATGGCACTTCTTGAGTGGTAGCATAGCAGAGGATATCGTCAACCATGCAAAGAGACCCGTTTGGACGATGAGTTTAAAAAGCCTTGAGAGTAAAAAATAGTGTCAAACAATATATCGTATAAATAAACAAAATGGGTTGAGTAAAAAGTATTCAACCCATTTTCAATTTTATAGCAGTTCAAAGATTTAAAAATCGACCGTTAAAAAACTCGATCTACCGATCAAACAGATTTTATTAATTCAATCTCAAAATTAGTTATCAAATATTTGGTAAATAAATCAAGCAGGGTATATTTGCATTATGATATTTTTATCACATACCAATCCTCTACATCATCACCATCTTCATGGTGCTCATCATTTTTGTGCCTAATTTATGGCATTTATGGCTCTCTTTCTGGAGGTCAAAATCATTTAGCTTTTGCAATTCAAACATTTTCTTCATAAAAAAAACTTAAGTCTATCATGGACAATGTAATTCGATTAGCTCTACAAAAGTCTGGGCGTCTCAGCGACGATTCACGAAAATTAATCAAAGAGTGCGGCATTAAGTTCAATAATGGAATGGGCAAACTAAAGTCCTCAGCTACTAACTTCCCTATTGAATTTTTATTTTTGAGGGATGATGACATACCTGGATATGTGGCCGACGGGGTGGCTGATATCGGTATTGTAGGTGAAAACGTTCTTCTTGAGGCCAAACCAGATGTTGAACTGAGCAAACGACTAGGCTTTTCAAAGTGCAGGCTTTCACTAGCCATACCAAAGGAAAAAGAATACTCAGACGCAAGCTACTTTGAAGGAAAAAGAGTAGCTACTTCCTATCCTGAAATATTAAAAGACTACTTCAAGTCAAAAGGTGTTAATGCTTCCATACACGAAATAAGCGGATCGGTGGAAATTGCACCTGGTATCGGTCTTGCAGATGGCGTATGCGATATCGTAAGCAGTGGCTCTACTCTTTTCACTAATGGCCTTAAAGAAGTGGAAGAGGTGATAAAAAGTGAAGCGGTAATGATTGCAAACAAAGGCCTGAGTGCGGAAAAACGAAAGTTACTGGAGCAAATTCTTTTCAGAATTGACACCGTACTATCGGCTCGCAACTATAAGTACATCCTACTCAATGCGCCTAATGAGAGCATAGAAGAAATAAAAGCATATTTACCGGGTGTAAACAGTCCTACTGTCATGCCTCTTGCAAAAGAAGGTTGGAGTTCTTTGCATTCGGTCATTCAAGAAGATCGGTTTTGGGAGGTGATAGAAAAGATTAAAGCTGCAGGTGCTGAAGGGGTATTGGTTTTACCAATAGAAAAAATGATCCAATAGCAGCAAACACAGAAAGCTTTTTTATACTTTTATGTCAAGAAAATGATGGATGTATCGCTTGGTAGAAATAGCCAAAGTAAAAAAAGGCTAATCAGATCTGCATCAACTGATCAATTAGGACGATACCTTATCAGGTCTTACATAAAGCATACCTTTTAACAAAAGATAGCGCATGAAAATATATCAAAAACCGACGAGAGACCAATGGTCTAAAATCCTTGAAAGACCCGCTCAAAAGTCGAGTACCGTAAGAAAAATAGTAAAACCAATTCTTAAGCAGGTCAAGAAAAAGGGAGATACTGCGCTTCGTCGATTTGCAAAAGAATACGATCAAGTAGATTTGAAGCAGCTTGCGGTAAGTAATGAAGAACTTAAAGCGGCCTCATCACAAGTAAAACCTGAACTTAAGGACGCGATCAAGCGAGCTTATGACAACATCAAAAAGTTTCATGAGGCTCAAGCACAGGCGGAGCTCATCTTAGAAACTAGCCCGGGTATAACCTGTAGAAGAAAGAGTGTAGCCATTCAAAAAGTTGGTTTATATGTACCTGGAGGTACGGCACCTTTATTTTCTACCGTGCTTATGCTAGGTATACCTGCCAAAATTGCAGGCTGTAATGAGATTATTATTTGCACACCTACCGATCATTTGGCGGCCATCAACCCAGCAATTTTATACAGTGCCTCTCTCATTGGTATTGATAAAATTTATAAAGTAGGTGGTGCTCAAGCCATCGCAGCCATGGCCTATGGTACTGAGTCCATACCTGCGGTAGATAAAATTTTCGGCCCAGGTAATCAATATGTAACTGTTGCCAAGCAGATGGTAAGTCAAAAAGGTACCGCCATCGACATGCCTGCGGGGCCGTCTGAGGTAGCTGTATACGCAGATGACAGCTCAGATGCAGATTTTGTAGCCTCGGATTTGCTATCGCAAGCGGAGCACGGCCCTGACTCACAGGTGATTCTAGTAAGCACTAGCAAAGCCAAAATAGATGAAACATTAGCGGCAGTAAAAAAGCAACTTGCTGACCTACCAAGAAAAGAAATTGCAGCAAAAGCACTCACACACAGTAGAGCGATCTATCTTAAAAGTAGAGAAGAGGCCATCGATTTGCTTAATGAGTATGCGGCAGAGCATCTTATCTTGAGTACCGATGATGCCGACGAGGTCGCCGATCAGATCATCAATGCAGGATCTGTTTTTGTGGGGCACTATACACCAGAATCTGCTGGCGATTATGCTTCTGGTACTAATCATACCCTGCCTACTTATGGCTATGCACGATCATACAGCGGGGTGTCGCTAGATAGCTTTGTAAAAAAAATCACCTTTCAGCGAATTACTAAAAAAGGACTTAAAGATCTAGGACCTTCGATAGAGTATATGGCAGCAGCCGAAAACCTCCACGCTCATAAAGAGGCGGTGAGCATTCGATTGAGAAAGTTAGCTAAATAGCATTCTTGAGCATTTAATCTTGACTTATAAAGGCGAAGCCTTTTCAAGTAAGCTGATGAATTCGCAATGCTATTTATTGAGATGAGCATTTCAATAATGTCAATTGTTATAATTTCGTTTTTATTCATACAATTAAGCCACTATGGCCACCACAATATCTAATTCAACAAATTTCAGCTTCGAGCAACTGCTAAGGCCTCACTTGAAGTCTATAGAAGCCTATTCATCGGCAAGAAGTGAGTTTTCTGGCAGTGCCAATGTATTTTTAGACGCCAATGAGAACCCTTACAGCGAGCAGTTCCCTTATCATCGATACCCAGATCCGCTTCAGAAAGCGCTGAAAGCTGCCATTTCGGGTTTAAAAGGTATCTCTGCCGACCACCTTTTTCTGGGTAATGGAAGTGATGAAGCAATCGACTTATTGATGCGTGCCTTTTGTGAGCCAAAAACGGATAATATCTTGATTTTACCACCCACTTACGGGATGTACAAGACCTCAGCGGAAATTAATGGCATTGAAATAAAGCGAGTCAATTTAGAAGCAGGAAGCTTTGAATTGGATGCTCAAAAAGCGCTGGATGCAGTAGATAAGCATACAAAAATGATTTTTATCTGCACACCCAATAATCCAACTGGCAACAATATCTCAGATGAAAGCATTAAACACATTGCGAGACAATTCAAGGGCTTAGTAGTGGTTGATGAAGCTTATATCGATTTCTCACCGAATAGTAGCTGGATTCACTTCATCAAAGATTACCCCAATATGGTGGTGCTGCAGACGCTAAGCAAAGCATGGGGCTTGGCAGGTATTAGGGTAGGAATGGCTTTTGCTCATCCCTCGCTCATCCAAATTTTAAATACTATCAAGCCACCATACAACATCAACTCTTTGAGTCAGGAACAGGCATTGAAAGTGCTTGCTCAGCCTGAAAAAATGAGAAATACCACCGAAGGGGTGATTAAGATGCGACAAAAGATGGCGAAGGAATTATTGGATATTCCCTATGTAAAACAGGTATTTCCAAGTCATGCCAACTTTTTACTAGTGCAGGTAAGTGAGGCGGATAAGCTATGTATCTTACTTCGCGAAAAAGGTGTCATCATCAGAAATCGTTCAAAAGAAGTGCATTGCGAAGGATGCGTGCGCATTACCATCGGTACTGAGTATGAAAATAACATCCTGATGAGAGAGATGAAAGCTCTTGCCGAAGTTTTATAAAATTATCTTTACATGGTGGCAATTACACAATCACTCTCGTGGATAAGCTCGCTTAAGGGTAATGTATATTTTAAGCTTAGGTTTAAAACTGTATTCAACCAAAGCAAATTATAACCCGAGTGATTGTCGAAGTCAAATACCATGACTACCAAAACACAAAAATGAGAAAAATCCTATTTATTGATCGAGACGGCACCATCATAGAAGAGCCAAAGACAGATTTTCAAGTAGATAGTTTTAAAAAGCTTGCTTTTTTGCCTTACGCAATCAGTGAGCTTAGAAAATTAGTAGAAAATACTGATTTTGAATTGGTGATGGTAACCAATCAAGATGGTTTAGGTACAGATAGTTTTCCTGAATCAGACTTTTGGCCGGTGCACAACAAAATGATGGACATCCTTGCGGCTGAAGGCATTACCTTTTCTGAAGTGTTGATCGACCGCAGCTTCGAATCAGAAGGTAAGCCTACAAGAAAGCCTGGTACGGGCATGATGACAGCCTATATGGACGGTTCTGTTGACATGAATCGCTCATATGTGATCGGTGATCGCGCTACCGACGTCACTTTGGCTAAAAACTTAGGCTGTCGTAGTATTCGCATTGCTGAGGAAAATGACGCCAATGCTGACTTTACAAGCACAGACTGGCGATCAATTTATCAATACCTAGCATTACCTTCTCGCATTGCTAAGATAGAACGAGAAACCAACGAGACTGCCATCAGCATAGAACTGAATCTCGATGGCAGCGGAAAGACAACGGTAAAAACAGGACTGCCATTTTTTGATCATATGCTAGATCAGCTTGGAAAACATTCAGACTGTGATTTGTACGTAAAAGTGGAAGGTGACTTGCAGGTGGATGAGCATCACACCATAGAAGATACTGCCATCGCTCTGGGAGAAGCATTTTTGAAAGCCATCGGCGACAAAAAAGGGATCCGCAGATATGGCTTCCTCCTACCGATGGATGACGCACTAGCTCAGGTAGCGATCGATTTTGGCGGTAGGCCATGGATCGTCTGGGATGCTACTTTCAAAAGAGAAATGATCGGTGACATGCCAACAGAAATGTTTTTTCACTTCTTTAAGTCATTCAGCGATGCTGCAAAATGCAATCTAAACATCAAAGTAGAGGGCGACAATGAGCATCATAAAATAGAGGGTATTTTTAAGGCATTAGCCAAAGCAATCAAAGTAGCGGTAGAGCGAGATGAGAGTAAATTAACGAAACTACCCTCAACGAAAGGGATGCTATAAAAAAAGAGAGCTGAAATCATCCTTCAGCTCTCTTTTTCTATGAAATCCGCTTTGGAAAAAAGCTTAAAATTGATTATTATCTTGGTGCAAGCTAAAAATTTTAATAATTGGCTCATCCACTGCATGTGATAAATCTTGTTTAAAGTCAAGTGCAATGAAAAACCATAAAAGCGACTCGTATTGAATTGGGATGAGGACTATAGAGACCCTCAAGTTGCAGCCTTCGAGGAGCGCGACTTTTTATGGCGACCTGTTCGGGTTGCGCTACATCGTCATAGCTTACGAGTATTACGAAAAGGCGAGACTTCAAAAATCTATCTTCCTCACTTAAAGCTATCACTTCAGAAAAAGGAGAATCTTTTTAGCAAAATAGTGGGTGCGCTTTTTGCCATAAGCGGTGCACTAATGATTTTCTCTAGCGGTCAGTATCCTTGGTTAAGTATCCTGCTCTTCTTTGGCGGTGCTTTCACCTATTATATCGGATACCAAGGCTATGATGTATTGGTAGTAAAGCAAGATGAATTAAACGAAAAGCAACTTTTTTTCACAGCATCCCAATCAAAAATAAAAGCACTCTACCGCCTATTAGAAGGCTATCAAGTGCAATATGAGAGAAATGTGGGTCGCAATTTTTTTCTTTATGCATCCACGGTCGATAGCCAGCATTGGAGTGTTACACACCCTAAAACTAAGCCATACAGATTGGACTTTTTCCAGCTCAATCACCCTTTTGAAATCAGATTTGATAGCGAAGGCAGTGAAATGGTTTTAAGTCCTCATCCCGAGGATATAAAAAAGCTAGTGGAAGCGAATGCCTATTAAAATCTTAACGAATAAATCATCATTCCACCCCGCATTCAGCGTATGTTCCTCATTAGATTTTCGTAATTTTGAGTCTAAAACAAAGCCTGATTTGTTCCGTTGTTTTGACTTTAGGTTGAGATAAAAATGTAAATGAATCATGGATGTTGTTGATGATCAAATATGTAAACGATAAAGTAAAATTAAGTCGCCATATCTCTGTAAAGCTCACCAACCAAAAAGAATTTCAGCTTCTGACCCAATCTTAGAGATGCAAGCGCTATTGTTGCTAAATAAAAGATGTCAAGCTTCTTTCAGAGATAGACTTTATATAACACAGATGAGAAAACTTTTTATACCCATTTTCAGCATTCTATTCATCATTACGTCTATATCAACTTTTTTGAAGGCTGCGGATGTAAAAGTACCTTTCGGTGAACAGGCTACAGTAAGCCTTATCACCATCACACCTGGCGAAGAGTTATACAGTAGTTTTGGACATAGTGTTTTTTGGTTTCACGACCCTCAGACTGGCTTTGATCGAACCTACAGCTTCGGCACATTTGACTTCGATGAGCCTAATTTCTACATCAAGTTCACCCGTGGAAAACTCAATTACAGGCTTTCAAAAAGTGGTATCGGATATGAGGTGGCTGTGGGTAGAGCTGAAAATCGATCGGTAATCAGGCAGGTGTTAAATTTAGAACATAACGAGATCATAAGGCTGTACGAGCGACTAGAGGAAAACTACTTACCGGAAAATAGATATTACCTATATGATTTCTTCTTCGATAATTGCAGCACCCGTCTTCGTGACCTTCTTGAGGAATTACTTGGCGATCAGTTGGTGTTTCATAATTTTGATGAAGAGGGGCAGTTTAGCTTTCGTGAATTGATTGATCTTTACACAGAACATCAGCCTTGGGCTGACTTTGGGATGGATCTTGGCCTAGGATTGCCTGCCGATAAGATTGCTAGTCCTAGAGAAACCCTCTTTCTACCTGATTTTCTGTATGTTGCCTTTGATAGTGCTACCATCAAAAGGGGCGACGAACGCCTGCCTTTGGTGAGAGATGTACAGGTCCTTTTTGAGGCCGATCCAGATAAGTCTGCACCTACGATCACCCCGTTTTATTTATTTTGGATCTTATTTCTCACTATTGGACTCATATCCATTCTCAATCGCGACAAGCCTCACATCATGATGGCCTTTGATCGAGTTTATTTTGGAATTTTGGGCTTCATCGGCATCCTATTGTTACTTTTATGGACAGCTACCGATCATAGCGTTACAGCATATAATTTAGACTTACTTTGGGCATTGCCCACTCACCTTGTGATCATCTTTTTTCTCAAGCGAAATAGTAAGCATGAGCGACTTGTTACTTACTATTTTGCTGTAAGTACCATTTTAGGAATTACTTTACTATTACTTTGGACGGTGATTCCCCAAGACTTCAATAATGACTTCATCCCAATTATACTCATCACTATCGTGAGAAGTAGGGCGATATGGCGAAAATGGAACAGAGGGCACACACTTTCAGCCAAGGAATTGAATGCCACCGACGAAAGTATTGACTAGAAATATCTTATATGTTAGAAGGTAGGTAGGCGTTTGAATATTTTGAGGCTTTTGAGTAAATGTTCTTAACTTTGACTAGATATTCACCGTGCCGAAGGTGCTCAAATCCAATCCGAATGAATCAAAAAACACGACAGCAATCGATCATCGCATTTACACTGGGTGGTGCCATCTTGATGACCCTCTCATTCCCCCCTGTCAGTTTTTCTCTTTTGATTTTTGTTGGAATGATAACGCCATTTGCCTTAGAACATGTATTGAGAGTACATGCTTTGCCAAATGAGCGAGTAGGTGGAAAAATTTTCCTATGGACCTATCTGTTTTTCTTCCTTTGGAATACTGGACTAACTTGGTGGGTAGGCTATGCGTCCATTGCAGGGGCAGCGTTTATGCTTATCGTCAATTCACTCTTCATGAGCATACCGTGGTTGCTTTATCACTTCACCAATAGGAAGGCAGGCACTCAATGGGGCTATGGTAGCATCTTTTTTTATTGGTTAGGCTTTGAGTACTTGCACGCACAGTGGGAATTGTCATGGCCATGGCTTCAATTGGGTAATGCCTTTGCAGATTGGCCTCAAATCGTGCAGTGGTATAGCTTCACCGGCGTAATTGGTGGTACCTTGTGGGTTTTAGCAATAGCATTCTTACTATTTTACTTAGTCATCATCAAGCAAGCTTTTTCTCAAAAATATTGGAACCCGCTTCCATTCCTTTATGTTTTTTTAGGCATCCTCATTCCCAGCGCAATATCTTGGATGGGATATTTGAACTATGAACCTAAAGGAAGGCAACAGGAAGTGGTGATATTACAACCCAACATCAACCCCTATACCAAGCAATTTGTACACGAACCAAAAGACCTACCATTCAGTAGGCAGCTTCCTGAAATGATGGAAAGAAGCGACCGCTTACTCACAGACAGCACTGCTTTTCTGGTATGGCCTGAAGTAGCTTTGAGAGGATCGTTTGAAGAAAAATATATTGAAGAGTACCCCATTATCGATCAAATGCGAGAATGGGTGAGCAGCTACCCACATCTCAATTTTTTAACTGGATTGCTCAGCTTTAAGCGGTTTGAAGAAATGCCAGAAACGCACTTACCTTCCATGCGTAAGACAGCGCAGGGAGATATCTATGAAGTTTACAATGCCTCGTTTCAAATGGATGCGAGTGGTGTACAAAGCTTCTACCATAAATCAAAGCTACTTCCTGGCGTTGAGGCGATGCCTTACCCTACTCTATTTACTTGGCTCAATCCAATACTGGAGCGATATGGTGGTGGTGGCAGCGGGTTCGGGAAGCAAGCCAATCGGTCAGTATTTGTTCACAGCTCACTAGGTGGGGCTATTGCGCCTGCCATCTGCTACGAATCCATTTTCAGTGACTTTTTGACTGAATTTGTCCGCAATGGTGCTGAGGCTTTATTCATCATGACTAATGATGCTTGGTGGGATGATAGTCCTGGATACAAACAGCACTTTTCCTACAGCAAGCTCAGAGCAATTGAGCTTAGAAGGGATGTGGTTCGTGCGGCAAATACGGGTATATCAGGCTTTATTGACCAAAGAGGCAAAGTACTTTCAAAATCCTCGTTTTATGAACCAACGGCGCTTAGATCTCAAGTACATTTTAATAGTGATCTGAGTTTTTATGCGAAGCATGGCGACTATATAGGCAAATTGGCTGCCTGGGTATCGGTGATATTGTTTTTTACAGTTATGGGTAAGCATTTTCTAAATAGAAAAAAAGCAACCCAAACAAGAAAATAAATTCTTGGTAGCAATACAGCCTTGCATCAATTGCGACGGCCTTTTTCTTTACTAAGAATACTGGAGTAAAAAAATCAAATATAATTTAGAAAAGACAAAACAAGCATCTTTATGAAGATTGAAGAGAAGGAACTGGCATCCTTATGTGAGAATGTAAAGCAAGTTGCTATTGAGGCAGGAAGCTTTATTTCGAGAGAGTCCAAAGATTTTGACCTTTCAAAAGTAGAAATGAAAGGCTTTAATGATATGGTATCCTATGTAGACAAGGAAGCCGAAAAAATAATCGTAGCAGGACTTGAAAACCTATTGCCTGGTGCGGGCTTCATCACTGAAGAGGGTACAGCAAGCCAAGAAGAAGCGTATAATTGGATTATCGACCCACTAGATGGTACCACGAATTTCATTCATGGATTACCTGTTTACTCGGTAAGTATTGCCTTAGCGAAAGGAAAGCACCCTATAATGGGCGTAGTTTATGAAATTAATCGTGAAGAGTGCTTTTATGCTTGGGAAAATGGCGGTGCCTACTGTAATGAGAAACCTATACAAGTGAGTAAAAGTAAAAACCTCAGCACTTCCTTAATCTCAACAGGCTTCCCGTACAGCAATTTTGACAAAATGGGTAGCTACTTCAATATCATGGGCGATATTATGCAAAAATCTCATGGCTTACGAAGGTTTGGTTCTGCAGCGGTTGACCTCGCTTATACTGCCTGTGGGCGGTTTGAAGGGTATTTCGAGTACAACTTAAATAGCTATGATATTGCAGCGGGGGCGATCATTGTGAAGGAAGCGGGTGGATTTGTGGGTGAATTTGACGGTGGAGATGATTATCTATTCGGCAGGTCAATTGTAGCGGGCTGTAATGTATATCCCGAGCTATTAACCATCATCAAAAAGTATTGGTAGAGGGTGATTACTAGGCTGCCAAAAGTAATTCTAATTGACTTTTGCATAAAAAAAGCGAAATGATAATCATTTCGCTTTTTTATTATCTCTTAACCTAGTTGTTCGATATATATTTGATTAGCAACATCCCAATTGACGGTATCCCACCAATTAGATAGGTAAGTATTTCTTTCATTCATATACTTAAGGTAGTAGGCATGTTCCCATACATCGCAACCGATAATGGGTAAACCTTGAAAATCGGACACATCCATTATTGGATTGTCCTGATTGGGGGTAGAGCCGATTAAAAGCTTACCATTTCTTTCTACTAGCCATGCCCATCCTGAACCAAAGCGGCTCATACCTGCCTTTTCGAATTCTTCTTTGAATGCATCAAAAGAACCAAAGTTACGATCAATCGCTTCCTTTAGATCGCCTACGGGTTCTTTTTCACCACCAGGCTGCATGATTCTCCAAAAAAGATCATGATTATAGTGTCCGCCGCCATTGTTACGAACTGAGGTTGGATATTTAGATACGCTTCCTAACAACTCTTCCAAGGATTGCACTACGATATCTTTTTCTTCTATGGCTTTGTTGAGATTATTTACGTAGCCTGCATGATGTCTGGTAAAGTGAATTTCCATAGTTTCAGCATCTATGTAAGGCTCGAGCTCATCGAAGCCATAGCCTAGGTCTCTTTGTTTGAAAGTGATACCCGATTCTTCTGTAGCAACGGTAATTTGTTCTTCTTTTTGTCCTGATGCACAAGAAGCAAGAAAACTACCACCAAAGCTCAATGCAAGGCTTGTTTTCGCTGAGTTGAGAATAAATTTTCGTCGATCCATATATCCGTATTTTTTCAGTTTGGTATATTGTAGTGTTATAAAACTAAAGGAATAATCGTCCAATAGCAAATGACAGCATGCTTTTTGGACATAATTGAGCAATTTAACTTATCAATGATGAGTGAATCACCTCCTCATTCCACGCAAAAAATAAAAAAATCAGGACTTAAAATTAGCTAAAATGCTATCCCAAGTGGCCTTGAATATTTTTTTACTCTCTTCGTAAGCCTTTTTGATTTCATCAATGGATGCCTCGCTTGCATCTTTTACTTTTTCATAGCGCTTTTTAGCATCGGATTGCTGGTCCTTCAGGTTATCCAATTGAACCTTCAACTTGGCCTTTTGTTCGCCAGATGCTTTCTCGATTTTCTGTTCTAACTCTTCGATTTTTTGAAATAGCTCGTCAATGAAAGATTTCAATTGGTTTTGTAGCTCTGATCTGTTCATTTTCGTTGTGTTTAGTGGAATGAATTATTGAGTTTTATTGATAGTACGATTATGATCGAATATCAGTAAATTGTATAAAACTTCTCAGTCAATTTAAAACTTTTACGCAAGATATTAGCTTATAGTTAGGCGAAAGAAATATAAAATCCAACAATACCTATGGCACAAAATAGCAAGAGTAAAGAAGAAAAAAAAACTAGCTCAAGCAAGAGTAACAATCGCGAAATATTCATAGAAGCCTATATAAGCTCGGTACTTGAGCATGAAAAGAAGCCAAAATCGGTGTATAAGTTTGTGAAGGAACTCAAAAAGACCGAAGCTGATTTTTACAAAGAATTCAACTCGCTGCAGTCGCTAGAAAAGCATGTATGGAAGAGTTTTATAGACAAGACGATAGAACGCATTGAGGGTGATGCCGCTTATGCGGAATATATGGTCAGAGAGCGGCTACTAGCCTTTTATTTTACTTTAGTTGAGGTACTCAATGATAATAGGAGTTATGTGATGTATCAACTAAGTCGCATGCCAAAAGGTAAAGGAACTCCTGAGGCAATGAAAGCTGCTAGGTCTGCATTTGAGAAATTTGCCAATGATCTAATTATCATGGGTACAGATACAGAAGAAATAGTAAGTAGACCATTTATCAGCGACCGATACAAGGACGGCCTGTGGCTACAGCTACTTTTTGTGGTTGACTTTTGGCGTAAAGATGATAGCGCAGAATTTGAACAGACCGATGCTGCCATAGAAAAAGCGGTCAACCTCTCAATGGATTTGATGGGTAAAAGTCCTGTAGATACCTTAATTGACTTTGCCAAGTTTGTATTTCAAAACCGCTCTTAAAACTTTTTGATAGTTAGCAAGTTTTAAGATTTCAATTGATTACTTGAAAGCCATAAAATAAGCTTTAATTTTCAGGTATATCCAAAGACACAAACATGAAAGAGGAAAAAAATAAAGAGCAAAGTAGCATTCCAACATCCAAAGTACAGCGAGCAAGTCGCTTCATCCGTACGGGTGCAAAAGTTGGAGGCAACTATGTAAAGCACTACGCCAAAAAATTGGTCGATAAAAATACCGATCGTTCTGAGTTAGATAGAGATAATGCGGAAGACATCTATAATTCTTTGAGTGAGCTAAAGGGTAGCGCATTGAAAGTAGCTCAAATGATGAGTATGGATAAAAATGTACTTCCGACAGCATATCAAGATAAATTCATGATGGCACAGTACAGCGCACCTCCACTTTCTTATCCATTGGTTGTAAAAACCTTCAAAAAATACTTCGATAAAAGTCCTGATGAAATTTTTGATAGCTTTACCAAAAATGCAGTCAATGCAGCTTCTATCGGACAGGTGCATCAAGCGACTTTGGGTGATAAAAAACTTGCAGTAAAAGTACAATATCCCGGCGTTGCGGATAGTGTAAGCTCTGACCTTAAATTAGTGAAGCCATTTGCCGTGCGATTGCTCAATATTGCTGAAAAAGAGGTGGAGCAATATATGGGCGAGGTAGAAGATAAGCTAATAGAAGAAACAGACTATGATTTGGAGTTGCAGCGATCTCAAGAAATTGGTGCGGCCTGCAGTCATATCGACAATCTATTTTTTCCTAAGTACTATAAAGAGTTTTCCTCAAAGCGCATCATTACGATGGATTGGCTCGATGGAAAGCATATGAATCAGTTTTTGGAAACGAACCCTAGCCAAGAGGTCAAAAATAAAATAGGACAGGCACTTTGGGACTTCTATCATCATCAGATCCATAATTTATTACAAGTGCATGCAGATCCACATCCTGGCAACTTCTTAATGAGAGAAGATGGCACGATGGGAATCATTGATTTTGGGTGCGTGAAGGTAATTCCTGAGGATTTCTACAGCAACTACTTTGCGCTTCTGAAAAGAAACCTTGAGGATAGGCCGGAAGAAATGGAAGAGATATTCTATGCGCTTGATTTTATACATAAATCTGATTCGGATGAAGACAAGAATTTCTTCTCGCAAATTTTTTATCAGATGATTACTCTTTTGGGTAAGCCTTTCCACTATGATAGTTTTGACTTTAGTAATGACGCTTACTTCAAAGAGATTTATGACTTGGGTGAAAGAGTTTCGAAACTAAAAGAATTCAGAAATTCTAAAAAGCCTAGAGGTGTAAAACATGGCTTGTATATCAATAGAACATATTTTGGCTTGTATAGCATGCTCAATCAATTGCAGGCGAATGTTGTAACTACCAAGCCTGAGTGGCTAGAAGATACACTCGAATCTGAAGAAGCTCAAAGTTAATTCCATTTGGCTTATGGCGTTTAATGTTAAAAAAACACCCATTTCAGCTTCTGAAATGGGTGTTTTTTTAACACAATAACCTTTTCCTCTTTTCAACTCTCTGTAGCAATATGAAACAATGCCTCACCGCTGTTGACCACCGGCATGTTGTTGAGGCCGATAATTCTACCGTTGACAGGGCTTTTAATTTTAATGTTGGTTTCTCCATAGGGATCATGCAGTGAACCTAAGATTTCATTTTTCTTCACTATAGCACCCGACTGTGCTTGAGAATCGAATAGTCCGCTGATTTTTGCTCTTACCCATCGTGTTTGAGGGTAAAATACAGATTCTTGAGGCTTCACCTGGCTTTTACGCATTCCCTTCTTTGCCATCAGTCGGCGGATGCCGTCCATTCCTTCCTGAATAGAAAGTTCATCAAGACGTAAACTTTCACCGCCTTCATATACGAGGATGGTCTTGCCGACTTTATGGGCTTCCTTTCGGAAACTTTTATCAATCAACTTACTATGAAGGGTCACAGGTGCACCGAAGTCTTTAGCTAAAGCAACATTTTGCTCATAAGCCTTGTCCATCCGTATTTGAGGAAAATTGGTAATTCTGGAACCGCCTGTATGAAAGTCGACACCGAAGTCAATCCAAGGTAAAATTTCATCCATCACGATATTCGCCATTCTTCTGGCTAAAGAGCCAGTGTCCCCACCAGGGAAACTTCGATTTAGATCTCTACCGTCGGGTAGTGTTCGTAGGTTGTTGATGAAGCCATAGACATTTACCAAAGGAACAACGACAACACGACCTCTATCTACCATCAGCTTTTTCTGTACGATCAAACGACGCAAAGTCTCAATACCATTGATTTCATCGCCATGAAGACCTGCAGTGAGCAAAAGCGAAGGACCTTCTTGCTTTCCTTTGTAAACAAAGACTGGCATTTCTAGCCAAGTATGAGAAGGTAAACGAGTGATGGGGATGTTAAATCGCTGATAGCTTCCCGCTTGGACTTGATCGATAAGTAAGCTCATATATGAATATCAGTTGATGAGGTACAAAAATAAAAAAAGCTACCGTTAAAAGTAGCTTTTACACCTGTTTTAAAAGTCTTCACTGCATGTTTCAACTAAGAGCTAAAAATATTGGCAGGCAAATACTTTGATTTTAAAGATGATGATTCAATACCGTCCTAAATAATAAAGAGAGAGGACTAGTTTTTTGCCCAAAATAGC
>JAFIEW010000111.1 GCA_020832375.1 Cyclobacteriaceae bacterium | reverse complement strand
CAAACTAAGGTCAACCAATTTTCCTCACATAATCAATAATTCGTGATAACCTCTACTGCATAGCGCTTTGTTAATCAAGGTGGTTCGATTTTTTATTGTGGGATGAGTATCTTTGGAAGTATTAGTTGTTTTCACATTATAAGTCACTACATTTTTGAAACCTTTGCTGATTTTTATTTTAGGTATGCTGCTAACTGCTCCTATATTTGGGCAAGATCGGTCTCCACATCTCGGCACGAGTAGGGCTGAAGCGGAGAAGGGACGCGATAAGCCTGCGCGACTTTTAACGATATATAAAAAAGAAACCTCAAAAGTTTACTACGGCAATCGGTGCGTAGAAAAACTCACCGCTGATTTAGGTTTTCAATATGATGTATTTATCAAAGGACAAAACGGGCCTTCAAATGGATTTTTGATGTTCTGGCATAATCTAGGAAACAATACATGGTTAAGTATTCAAAATGGGCCCTTGAAAATGTTTCGAGTACGCCAAAACATAAAAGAATGTATTGATAAAACGGGCGATTTTTATGGGAGGAGCAATCGATTTCTAGAAGAGGAGGCTCGGCAATAAAAAGCTGATGTAAATCATGTTTTTTCGAAAATAAATTACAAAAGCTAAAATATTGAGGATTCATATCCGAAGAAAATAGAGCTCAAGTTAGATTTGTAGTGTAGTTGCTTTGTATTAAAGTATTTATGCCTTAGCTTTGCGCCAAATATTAGAAAAGCTACATTTCGTTCAAAAAGATAACAAATGGCAAACACCGGTAAAATTACTCAGGTCATCGGGCCTGTAGTAGACGTAAGTTTTGAAGCAGGTGGTGACCTTCCTGCGATCATGGATGCACTCCAAGTGACAAAAGAAAATGGTCAAGTAGTAGTACTTGAAGTACAGACTCACTTAGGCGAAAGTCGAGTTAGAACTGTAGCCATGGACAGTACTGAAGGTTTGCAAAGAGGCTTAAAGGTTACTAACATTGGTAAGCCTATCCAAATGCCAATCGGTGATGAGGTAAAAGGACGACTTTTTAATGTTATCGGAGAAGCGATCGACGGTATCGGTGAGGTTGATAAAACTCGAAGCTTGCCCATTCACAGAGACGCCCCAAGGTTTGAAGACCTCTCTACTTCAGAAGAGGTACTTTATACAGGAATTAAAGTTATCGATTTGCTAGAGCCTTACTCAAAGGGTGGTAAAATTGGTCTTTTTGGTGGTGCTGGTGTTGGTAAAACCGTATTGATTCAAGAGTTGATCAACAACATCGCAAAAGCATATAGCGGTCTTTCTGTATTTGCCGGTGTAGGAGAAAGAACAAGAGAAGGAAACGACTTGCTAAGAGAAATGATCGAGGCAGGCATCGTAAACTATGGTGAAGAATTTACTGAAGAGCTAGAAAAAGGTGGCTGGCCACTAGATAAGATTGATAAAGAAAAACTGAAAGAGTCGAAAGCTACTTTCGTATTCGGTCAGATGAATGAACCTCCGGGTGCTCGTGCCAGAGTAGCATTATCAGGTCTTTCTCTAGCAGAATATTTCCGTGATGGAGATGGTGATGAAAAAGGAAAAGATATCTTATTCTTTATCGACAACATCTTCCGTTTTACTCAGGCAGGATCTGAGGTGTCTGCACTTCTTGGTAGGATGCCATCAGCGGTAGGTTATCAGCCTACGCTTGCTACAGAAATGGGTGCGATGCAGGAGAGAATTACTTCCACTAAAAACGGTTCAATTACTTCTGTTCAGGCAGTTTACGTACCTGCGGATGACTTAACTGACCCTGCGCCTGCGACTACTTTTGCTCACTTAGATGCAACAACAGTACTTTCAAGAAAAATCGCAGAGCTCGGTATCTACCCTGCAGTAGACCCGCTAGACTCTACTTCTAGAATTCTTAATAGAGATGTATTGGGTGATGAGCATTATGATACAGCTCAAAGAGTAAAAGAGCTATTGCAGCGCTATAAAGAGCTTCAGGATATCATCGCTATCTTGGGTATGGACGAGCTTTCTGATGAAGATAAGACGGTTGTACACCGTGCAAGAAGGGTACAAAGATTCTTATCTCAGCCATTCCACGTTGCGGAGCAGTTTACAGGGCTTAAAGGAGTACTTGTTGACATCAAGGATACTATAAAAGGTTTCAACATGATCATGGATGGTGAATTAGACCATCTTCCTGAGGCAGCATTTAACCTTGTGGGCGATATTGACTCTGCAATTGAGAAAGGCGAGAAAATGCTTGCTGAGACGAAGTAAAAAAAGAAACTATGTATTTAGAAATCATAACACCCGATGAGACGGTCTTTGAAGGCGAAGTAAATGCTACTACGCTACCAGGTGCCTATAGTTCTTTTCAGGTATTAAATAATCACGCTGCTTTAATCAGCTCACTTACTAGTGGTCTTGTACTTTATGACAAAAAAGGTAAAAGGACAGAAGTAAAGATAAGCGGTGGAGTAGTGGAAGTTTTAAACAATAAAGTAGTTGTGCTTGCCGAATCAGCCTCAAAAGCTTAAGGCAAGTCAACAAATAATATTTTTTAGTGTAGGTTAAAGAAGCGAGCGCTTAGCTCGCTTTTTTGCTTTTGTAGGAAGCCTAATTGATTAATACGACCGTCTTTATTATCTTATAGCTAGACACACGTTTAAAGCTCCCAATTTCCAAAGCCAATCGCACATCAATATTTTCATCTTATGCGATATTTTGGATCAATAGATTGCTCAAAATATCAGGCACTAGTTTTACCAATTCGCTGGTTTTGAACCTTATTCGTCCTTGATTTCAGAATAAAGAGCATAAAAAAGCCTCCCTATAAACTGGGAGGCTTTTACCTAAATCTATATGTCTTATTCTTTTTAGTTCACTAGATTGATGCTGCGGTTGATAAAGCCCGTCAATTTACTTCCAGTAAGCATATTTTGAGAAAGCAATGCTAAATCATATGCATGCTGGGCAAGCTTTTCTTTTTTGTCATCAGACTTTGCCTTCAGTATTTTACCAATTAGCTCGTGATTAGCATTGATACTTACAGTAAGGCTGTTTGGCATCTGCCCCATCATACCCATTGGGCCGCCGCCAGCCGCTGCCATATCATTCATTCTTCGCATGAATTCCGGTAGTGTGATGGTAACAGGAGTTTCATCCACTGGCATCGGCTCTACCTGTACGGTCTGATTTTTATCATCAATGATTTTTTCAAAAAGAGCCTTTATTTTTTCTGTTTCTTTTTCTGAAAGGCTACTTTCATGCTTTTCATCCTTATCGATGAGCTTGTCCACTACATCAGAGTCAACACGCTTCAAGCTTACTTTTTCAAACTTCGTTTCCAAAGTGTTGATAAAGTGGCTGTCGATCACCTCATCAAATACTGTTACATCATAGCCTTTGCGGTTGGCTGACTGAATGTACGCATCCTGCTTACCTGGATCTGTTGTGTACAATATGATTTTATTCTCATCCTTATCTGTCTGCGTAGGAGCGATTTTTTCTTCATATTCCTTGATAGTAAAGAATTCACCCTTTGTATTTTTCAAAAGAGCTGCATCTTTCACCTTATCGTAGAATTTATCATCGGTGATCATACCATACTTTACAAAAAGACCGATATTAGGCCACTTTTCCTCGTAAGCTTTACGGTCGCTTTTAAATAGTTCAGCAAGTTTGTCAGCTACCTTTTTAGTGATATGACCTGTGATTTTTCTTACATTGCTGTCTGACTGTAGGAAGCTTCTAGATACATTGAGCGGAATGTCAGGACTATCAATCACACCATGCAACAACATTAAGAACTCAGGTACAATATCTTTCACCTCGTCAGTGATGAATACCTGTCGTGAGTAGAGCTGAATTTTGTTCTTTTGAAGCTCCATGTCATTCTTGAACTTAGGGAAATATAGAATTCCCGTTAGCTCAAATGGGAAGTCAACATTAAGGTGAATCCAAAACAATGGGTCTTCTGAAAAAGGATAAAGCTCTTTGTAAAACTTAAGGTAGTCTTCGTCTTTTAGTTCTGATGGAGACTGCACCCATAAAGGTTCTGTCTTGTTAATTTGATCTTCTCCAAAAAAGATAGGTACCGGTAAAAACTTACAGTATTTTTCAAGTATACCCTTCAGACGGAACTCTTCCAAGAATTCTTCCTCATTCTCCATCACATGAAGAATGATGTCAGTACCTCTTCTGTCACGTGTTCCCTCTTTGATAGAGAATTCTGTTGATCCATCGCATTCCCAATGAGCTGCCTGCGCACCTTCTTCACGACTTAAAGACACGATCTCAACCTTTTTAGCAACCATAAAGGCTGAATAAAATCCAAGTCCGAAATGACCAATAATCTCTTTACTGTCTTGGTCTTTGTACTTTTCTATAAATTCGGTAGCTCCGCTGAAAGCTATTTGGTTGATGTACTTTTTAATCTCTTCAGCGGTCATACCTATGCCGTAATCAGAAATGGTGATAGTTTTGGCCTCTTTATCGAGTTTTACCTCCACTTTCAAATCACCAAGCTCACCTGTATATTCACCTAAGGAGCTTAACCGCTTGATTTTTTGCGTAGCATCAATGGCATTTGATACGAGTTCCCTCAAGAAAATCTCTTGGTCCGAGTATAAGGCTTTTTTGATAATCGGAAAGATATTTTCCGTGTGGATCGATATGGTTCCGTTCTCTTGCATAGTATATAAATGTTTTGTTGTTTGCGATATATTTATCAATTATGAGTGAATCAAATGCCATACCGTTCCCTATAATCTTACCGCAGTCTGACAAAAAGACAGTGATTATATTTTTTTGTCTTTTATTAATGGGGATGAGCATGTCGTATAAACCTGCAAAATCTCAGATACGTCCTGCTATTTGGAAAGAATTTGAAGATAGCTTTCTGGGTAATTACGATAATGCAGTGCAAGCGGCTTACCATGCTGGGGTGAAACACAGGAAGATGAAAATATTTGCGGATTCTTGTGGTATTAGATTGCAAATCATTGCCGTGGATAGTATGCTCTTGATCAGAGATGAATGTTATCGTGCTCAAATCGATGAAAACCAAAGAATAAGTCTTGGTTTAGTAAGTCAAAATATTAAATCTACGCATGCACTTTTTTATGCCCCATGTCATTTGTCTTTTAGTAAACTAGATAATTTCTTTTTCGGAGGAGTGCTTAGCAAAGGATGTCCTACAAATGCTAAAGAGGGGCGCTATTATTTTGCTGATTGGGAGATTTACCCTAACAAAATTGAAATCCTCGAACATATAGTAGATGAAAAAGGCGAGGTCCTATGGGAGGCCGCAGGCGGTAGAGGCTATCTTTTTGAAAAGAAATAAAAAATTTTTGGAGGGTTACACCAAAAAACGTCCTAACCACCCATAATTATGGTGCAGCAAGGGCAATGTCTACTTGCGTATATACTGCATCCTACGCATAAATAGGACGTGCTTAACAACTGCTAAAACCATTATAATAGACTTTTAAGATCTATACTTAGCTTTTTCAAGTTTTTAGCTTCTAAGCAGAAGTGGTTAAAAGTAGCGCATCAAACTGCCTCAATCTGATATTTTGATACCTAGCTCTAAGCATTATTGTGATTGATATTGGCAGCTAAAGACATTAAAAGGTTTAAATAGCTAGCTTGAAATGGATCATGTTTCTATCTGTAATAATAAGAGAAGCTTTTGTCGCTCTAAACCTTGAAGTACTTGCGAGCCTTAAAGGAAGGTCTAAAAAGGGTATTTAAGGTTTTTTTGAGGTTCACTCAGTCAAGCGTCGCTTTCGATTTCTAAAATAATGGAAGCTGCATACTTACATAATTTTTTGTGACTATCCGCTTATTTGCATTTTAAATTTTAAAGTAAGTACTATGTTTTAAAAGCGCAGGAGAGGTAATATAGCAAAGCTTTGGAGTTTTAAGGTGGAGCCCTCTTACACTAAAAACGATAAAGATACTTATGCGCTTCAGGATTATTACCCTTCTGTTCACCAAGGCCCCAGAGTTCAAAACCTTTTACTTCCAATAATAGATGGCATATTAATCGCTCTAACAAGTAATATTCATATCCTCATATTTGCATCTTAAATTTCAAAGGGAGAACTATGTTTTAAAAGCGCTGAAGGCGCTATATAGCAAAGCACAGGGCGAAGCCCTGTTGGAAATAGAAAGCTCAGCCCTGAAAGGGCGTCACAAAGTAACAAGTTGTGTTTTTTCAAGGCGTATATCTATTGATGTAGTTGTGCCGATAAGCATATCATTTTTTACTGATATACCAAGTATAGCTGTTCATAGCAACAAAGTTAGATGTTTGAGTATAGTTGCTGAATAAATCGTGACAATGGGTGTTTACTGTGAACATTTCTTCCATGGTTTTCTAAAAATATTGTCTTGAAGTAATGGCCTATGCTTAATCCTTAGTCTTAAAATTTTTTATTCTGATACAAACGATTGAATGCTTTCCAATGAAGTTCTTTATGTCAGGATTTAGCTCATTATGGTTTAAATAGTTAACGAATCTATATTATTGGCGTATAGAACATAAAGGTATATACAGATTAAGATTTTGAAGTCATTTGCATCAATTTATCAGTTATTGAATATTCTTTAGAAAGTAAGTGATAAAAATTCTAGTATACCAATCCCTTTACGACGATGATTTTTGTGTATTGAATCATGGCTCCCATGAAAGACACTTAAATTGAATCGCCATAGATTAAAGTAATTATCAAAATTTGGAAAAGCTTTGCATTTTTAACATTCTAGTGAGCGAGAGATGAGCTGCTCAGTTGAATCTAAACCTTAATTCAAGCTTGCCATTGATTAAAATCAATATATGAAACCAACTCTTTATTCCAACGAAGTAGCGACTCGCTATACCGTGTACAATAGTCTCTTTTTAGACTTACCTTTCAGTCATATCTACCGTACAGGTACTTTACTACCTATTCTGGGCCAGATAAGCAAAGAAGGTTTCGAGGCTGGGAAAACACCATCTGCAATTGTAGAACAATTTCAAAAAGAGGTTTTAAGCACAAACTCTTCTGAAGAGCTTCATAAAACACTCTTTCGCTTTGTACAATACATTGAACGTCAAGTGTTGTTGTTTGACTCCATAGAGGATGCGGCCTTTGAAAAAATATATGATACCCAAGGAAAAGGTTCTATTAAAGAGCTTATTTCAAATGTCCGTCATCTCAACAAAATGGAGGTGCTCAAAGCTAAGCTTGCTGACTTTCGGGTACGTGTAGTGCTGACCGCCCATCCTACTCAGTTTTACCCAGGCAATGTACTAGGTATCAATAGTGATTTAGAAGGAGCTATTCGCGACGGTGATTTGGGTATGATCAATCAGCTCATGCAGCAGCTAGGGAAGACACCTTTTATCAATAGAGAAAAGCCGAGCCCTTATGAAGAGGCGGTAAGCCTTTGCTGGTATTTGGAAAATGTGTTTTACAAAGCGATACCTCGGATTTTATACCCTATGATCGAAGAACTAGGTGAATCATGGGAAGAATGGATCAACCCTGAACTACTAAGTGTAGGCTTCTGGCCTGGTGGTGATCGTGATGGCAACCCTTTTGTAACGCATGATACTACACGAAAAGTCGCCGCTAGACTCAGAGAAACGGTATTGAAGTGCTATTATCGTGATATCCGAGCCATCAAGAGGAGAATGACTTTCAAGGGCGTAGAGGATAAGCTCATTCTTGCAGAGAGAAAGCTTTATAATGCGCTTTATGGCGATCAGACCAGCGGTTTCTACCAACCTGAAGAACTCATTGAAATTCTAAAGTCTGCATTAGAAATTTTAAGGAGGGATCATTACGGTATGTTTGCCGACTTACTTGAAAAGTTCATTTTAAAGGTTCGCGTATTTGGGTTTCATTTTGCAGCCCTTGATATTCGGCAAGATAGTCGCAAACACGCTGCGCTATGGGAAGACCTGATTTTAGAACAACACGGCCAGAAAGCATTAGAGAAATATCAAAAAGCAGATGAGCTCTCAAAAATTGATTTCATCTTAAAACAAGAGGAAATCACAGCGAGTCCAAAGGAGGATTTCCATGAGGAAATGTTGAAAACTTTTGATGCTTTGCAAGATGTAAAGTCAAAAAACGGTCATCGCTCTTGCCATCGATACATTATCAGCAATTGCCAGTCGGTGCTACACATCATGCAAGTGTGGAAGCTTGCTCGACTAAATATGAGCCGATCCAATTATGATGAACTCGACATAGTACCCCTTTTTGAGACCATCGATGATCTTGCCGAAGCCCCAGCCATCATGGAGCGGCTTTACCAAATGGAGGGTTATAAGGAACACCTTGCCGGTCGGGAAAACAAGCAAACTATCATGGTTGGCTTTTCCGACGGTACAAAAGACGGTGGCTATATGCGTGCCAACTGGTCGATTTTTAGAGCTAAAGAAGCACTTACTGAGGTATCGCGTAAATATGGTATCAAAGTGATCTTCTTCGATGGACGAGGAGGGCCTCCAGCAAGAGGTGGTGGTAATATGCATGATTTTTACGCATCTTTAGGCACAGGCATTGAAGATCAAGAAATTCAAGTGACCATACAAGGTCAGACTATTAGCGCCAACTATGGCAAAGTATCGACCTGTAAGTATAACTTGGAGCAATTACTATCAGCCGGTTTAGAAAATGCCATCTTTGCAAATGAAGAACGACAGTTAAAGGCCGAAGAACGTACACTTATAGAAGAGCTTGCTGAAATTGGTTATGAGCAGTATAAAGCTTTTAAGAGCCATCCACAGTTTACTCGCTACCTAGCTGAGGTGACGCCTCTGAAGTATTTTGGCGAAACCAATATAGGAAGTAGGCCTACTAGTAGAGGAAAAGGCGGAGAGTTGAAATTTGAAGACCTGAGAGCTATTCCATTCGTGGGAGCATGGTCACAGATGAAGCAAAACATACCTGGTTTCTTCGGGCTTGGCAGTGCCCTTGAGGTACTCAAAAGCAAAGGCAAAGCCGACGCGCTAAAAGAGCTTTATAGAAATTCGCTCTTCTTCCGTACATTACTAGGTAACTCCATGCAATCCATAGCAAAGGCTTATTATCCAGCTACAGCCTACCTTGGTAATGATGCAGAATACGGAGAGTTTTGGCATTTAATGAACGATGAGTTTAATCTTAGTCGTAAAAATCTCAATTGGGTAAGCGGCGAGAAAGGTTTAATGCATGAGGCTCCTGTTTCGAAAGAGTCCATTGCTATTCGCGAGCGTATAGTATTGCCACTTATTACTATACAGCAGTACGCTATCGAGCAGTTGAGAGCGGGCAAAAACGATGAGGTCTATCAGCGGCTTATTTTGCGCTGCATGTTTGGCATTGTCAATGCGGCTCGAAATGCAGCTTGATGATTATTCTCATTCCAAGTAAAAAATAAATGCCGGCCATTGTGTCGGTGTTTTTTTTTTGCTTGGGATGAGGAGTCGAAAAGAGTACCTCAACTTACAAGAAACCCAAGCCTACGCTTTAAAAAGAATGCCGAGATAAATGCAGTAAGCGTGTTATATTGCGTTAAAGAACAATAAAGTTAAATTTGTAAAACCAACGACCCCAACACCAACCATAAAAATGATGACACCTACGCAGTATTTATATCTACTTATTATCATTGTAAGTTTTGGCTACCTCATGGGGCTTTGGATGAAATACTTGAATATTAGGCAAAGCAAGAAAAAGGTACCCGACTTACTTGCAGATGTATATAGCGAAGAAAAAGCTCAGCAAGCAAACGATTACGCACAAGAAACCAATCGCTTCAGCTTGCTGAGTAGTACACTTTCTTTTGTTATCACAATAGCGGTTTTGTCTTTAGGTTGGTTGGGGATGCTATATGAAGAAGTGCTTTCTTGGATAAACCAACCTATTTTGGCTTCGCTCGTGTATTTTGGTGTTTTATTTATATTGTCTGACTTACTTAGTAGTCCTTTAGATTATTACTTCACCTTCAAGATTGAAGAAAAATATGGATTCAATAACTCCACCCCAGCCTTATACTGGAAGGATAAGCTAAAGTCTTATCTGCTCGCAATAGTGATAGGCGGACTGCTTTTAGGTAGCTTGCTGTATATCATCGAAACTGTTGGTGCTGACTTTTGGATATACTTTTGGATACTTATATTTTTGTTTAGTCTGCTGATGAATGTTTTTTATACAGAGTGGATTCTGCCATTATTTAACAAGCTGAGTCCGCTCGAAGATGGTGAACTGCGCTCAGCCATAGAAGACTATGCCCGTAAAGTAGACTTTCCACTCACCAATATTTTTGTAATCGATGGTTCTAAGCGTAGCAATCGTGCTAATGCGTTTTTTACAGGCTTCGGTAAGAAAAAGAAAATCGTACTTTATGACACCTTATTGGAAAAGCACACCACTGAAGAATTGGTAGCTATCATTGCACATGAGGCGGGGCATTATAAAAAAAGGCATATTTTATACAATTTGGGCACTTCTTTTGCAGTAACAGGATTGAGTTTATTTATATTCTCATTGCTATTATTTAACGAGCAATTGTCGATAGCAATGGGAGCAGAGGGTTTAAGTATTGCTGTTAATTTGATTGCTGTTAGTATCTTATTCAGCCCTGTTTCGGGTGTAATTGGTTGGTTTAGTTCCTTTTTGAGCAGAAAGCACGAGTATGAGGCGGATGCTTTTGCTGCAAAAACATACGCTGCGGCACCGTTGGCAAAGGCACTAAAGGAGCTGTCAGGTAACAACCTAAGCAACATCAACCCTCATCCCATCGTTGTAAAGATGAGTTATTCGCATCCTACCTTATATCAAAGATTACTAGCACTTAACAAACTTTGACTTAAAGTAAAACTCGAAGTTATGAAATTTGAATATAAATTTGTTATTTTGAAACATATAGTCTAAATATAGCTGAACAATGAAGCATTTACTTATACCCATCCTCTGTGGACTTGGACTTTTGCTCGCTTTGCCACTTGCTGGCGACGCAGATGCTCAAGCGCAAGAAGCACAAAAAATGATCGAAAGAGGCGATCGATTCTTTCAAATTGGCAACTTCTCTAAAGCCAAAGAAGAATACCTACAGGCCGAAGAGGCAGGGTCTACTGAACCGTTGATGTACTATCGTCTGGGAGTATCTTATTTCAATGAAAGAGAGCTTAATGAACAACTCAAGGCGATCTCTTATTTGGAAAAAGCCGATGCAGCTGATGTAGAGCTACCTGCAGAAATCGACTACTACCTAGGGCTGATGTATCATAAAGATACAGATATGGATAGGGCGCTGGAGAGGCTTCGCAAATATCGTGACCAAATTGATCCTAAAAATACCAAGCTTAAAAAGCAAGTAGATCGCGATGTGGAAATTGCCATTAATGCCAAAAGGACTATTCTCAACCCGAAAGACATTCGCGTATTTAATCTGGGTGATCCGATCAACTCAGAATATACAGAGTACAACCCTGTAGTTTCTGCTGATCAGTCAGTGATGGCCTATACGGTATTGGCACCTGTAAGGAAAGGTAGTAGCACCATGCAAGAAAAAATAATGGTGACCTACAAAAACCAATCAGGACAGTGGGG
This sequence comes from Cyclobacteriaceae bacterium, assembly GCA_020832375.1. GTDB lineage: Bacteria > Bacteroidota > Bacteroidia > Cytophagales > Cyclobacteriaceae > JAFIEW01. Next base: position 1,800 of record JAFIEW010000111.1, on the reverse strand, counting down.
AAAGCCTGAACAAATAGAGCTCAATACTAGCGCCAATGTAGGAACAGCGGGATTAAGTGCCGATGGTAGAGAGATGATCATTTTTATTGGTGGGCCTAATAATACTGGCGATTTATATACCATCACCCGTCAGGGGAGAAAGTGGTCAAACCCCATTAAAATGGGTAATCATGTGAATTCTAGATTCTTAGAGAGTACAGCTTCGGTAACTCAAGACGGACGTACCATTTATTTTGCATCGAATCGACCAGGTGGATACGGTGGCCTGGATATATGGAAAGTGGAAAAAAATGAAGACGGTAATTGGGAATCTCCAGAAAACTTAGGCCCTGAAGTAAATACTGAGTTTGATGAAGATGCTCCTTACATCCACCCTGATGGAAGAATTCTCTTTTTTACCTCTGATGGTCATTATACCATTGGTGGTAAAGACATCTTCAAATCGATCAGAATTGGTGGCAAATGGCGTACGCCAGAAAACATGGGATACCCAATCAATACCCCTGCCAATGATAGCTATTTTACACTCGATGCCTCAGGAAGAAAAGGATACTTCAGCTCCGACAGGCAGGGAGGGTTTGGTGCATTCGACATTTACTCTATCAATATGCCTGATGACGAAGCCAATATACCACTTACCATGATGAAGGGTAGGGTCTTAGGCGGTGAAGATAAAAAACCTGTTCCTACTTCTATTAAGGTGATTAATAACGAAACGGGTAAGCAATTAGACTTCGTATATGATCCTGATCCAGCTACTGGAAATTACCTCATTATTTTCCCTCCAGGAAAGGATTATGATATGATTATTCAGGCAGATGACTATTTGCCGTATTCTATTAACATCAACATTCCCGATCAAGATTACTTTTACTCTTTGTATCAAGAGATTTACTTGAAGCCAGTAAAACAATTTGATGTAATGGTTGGTCAAGAAGTAGAGGTGAAAAATGCTTTCTACGACACCAAAGCCAATGAAACCTACGACGACCTACGCAAAGCCAATGAGTCGAGATTGGTAAGAAATGATAGCATCGACTTATATGAACTTATGGATGATATCATTGCTTCTGGTGATGATGTAGCTTTTGAATACCTACTAGAGCTCATGTATAGTATTGATCCTATTGAAGAAATTGACTTTGAAGGAGACGAACGCTCTGAAATTGCAGATAGGGTATATTATTACGAAGATAATCCTGAGGAAAACCTTGAGAGTAAGGTAATAGACGGTGAAGTAATCTTTACCTTACCTACATTTTATGTGACCGAAGAGGCTAATAAGCAAAAAGAGAGAAGACAAAAAATAGCTGAAGAGAAGCAAAAAATCGATCCTAATGTATTAGGTAGGGTTTTTAAGGTGTATTTTGGCCCAGCTGAAACTACGATCTCTCAAAAATTCAGAGACGAATTAGACGGAATCATTAAAGAGCTTGCTAAGTTTGAATCTTTAGGTGTTGAAATATCTGGATTTGCATCTCAAGATGGCGATGCTGAAAAAAATAAACAGCTTTCTACTGAGCGTGCCGTTTCGGTACTCAACTATCTTAACCTCAATGATGTGCCAAGAAGAAAGATTGTGGCAAAAGGATTAGGAATCGATGACGGTAGTGGCTCAAAAGAAGAAGGCCGACGAGTTGAGATCAAGATTATTCAATTTGATTAAATAGAATTTATTATTTTCGATATCAAAAAAGCACCCACTGGGTGCTTTTTTGCTTTTTGATGTGCTTTACCTCTAGGTCAATTATGCATATCCGCTTGTTTGCATCTTAAATTTCAAAGGAAGTACTAAGTTTT
>JAFIEW010000205.1 GCA_020832375.1 Cyclobacteriaceae bacterium | reverse complement strand
CTGGCGTTTACCCCATTAAGATGCCTTGCAGTACTCACCGCCAATGCACCATTCGTGGGGCTTTCGGATTTATTCGCTTCAACTGACGAATTAAAGGAGATAAATTCCTAGGATAAATCCATTATGGAGAAAGTGGCTTTACTGGAAGCCCTAAGCGACAATGAAAAGCAAACCATTTATACAATGCTAGATGCTTTTATTGGTAAGCAAAAATTAAAAGATGCCCTTTCCGGGGTACTTAATGATGTAAAGTAAAAAAGCCCCGGACTTGCTGGGCTTTTTCACTATTCCAGTATTCTAAGAATATACGGCCGCCTTAAATACTGCCCTATTAAAAAAGCAAGTACTGCTACCAAAAATATCCATTGGTTGTACCTGACAAGCCAATAAATAAACGGTGAACTAATCAAAATCCATTCTATGGCTAACTTAAATGTCGTGTACTGTGGTTCTTTATAGAAACTGAATAAGACAATATCTAATACCAATATACAAACAATAAACCCTACCCAAAACATTATACCATACCCCAATACTAAGTATGTACTTCCAAATAAAGCTTCCCCAAACGAGAGCTTGGCACTTATCATATTAAAAACCAAACTTGTGATATAGACAGTAACAAAAATCGTAAACAGATTAATCCTGTTAGTCAAAACGACCTTAAACAATTGTTTCATTGATAATATGATTTGATTGTTAGGCAGGTATTTAGAAGCTACGAATGGAAGAATAAACATAATAATAGCAACAGGCAATACCGTAACCCAATTGTTTAAAATAAACTTTACTATCTCTCTCATACTTATTCTCGTTGGGTTGGTTGTGTTGTAAATTGCTTGTTCCAGTTTTGAATTGAGAAAGTTTCGTCTCCCCGTCTTACCCCAGTAAAATTACCATCCGCATCAGTAGTAATGCTAAAATTAAAGTCGGTAATAGGTCTTTGATTCTCCCCTGGTAGCTCTGTAAAAGGTCCCATATTTCTACCTACTCCTTCACCTATTTGACTTATCCCAATAAACAAATTTTGTCCGCTTGGGTCAGTTATGAATGCTTCTGTACTTGGAAAATTATCTCCTGTAAGTTTTCCACTTATATCCAGTGTCCCTGCATTCTTGTTCTCTGTTATAGAAAATTCTGAAAACACATCAATATTTGGAGAACCTTCGGGAGTCATCGGGTTTGCTCCTGCTGAATGAGTTCCAAATACAAAGGTTTTAGAATCCCCTTTAGAAAACATTTTAGGTGTATCAACAAAATTTATAGATGGTTTTGCTTTAGGGCTACCGGACTTTAACATATGAGAAGTAGAAGAACTCCAAGCCTTTGCAGATATTTTGGATTTATCTGTATCAAAGTTTATCACCTGATGAACACGAGCTGTTGGGCCTTTATCATTAGGATAAGAACGACTATTCGAATACCCTCTATTATCCCCATGAAAACCGAAACCAAAAGTCTTGAAAGGAGCAAATGACCTGATAGTAATTGGATATGGTATTCTTCCGTCAGGGTCTATGAAATTAAGTGGGTTATTAAACACAAAAGTGTAAGGCGACCAAGACGGCATACGAGCTGCTTCGGGGTCAACACTCCAAAATCTTCCTAATGCAGGGGCATATTGGCGGGCATGGAAGT
>JAFIEW010000204.1 GCA_020832375.1 Cyclobacteriaceae bacterium | reverse complement strand
GGCCCCTCTTGTTAAATGCTAATATCTTGGTATTCAGTATATAATGATCAGGTTTTATAAATTCAAAACCCCGAACTTCGCCTAATTTGGCTATTTTCGGGGTTTTTTGTTATATTGTAATTGTCGAAAAAACAAATAACGACTACAATATATGGCACAATTTGAAATTTTCCCACTCGAATCAACCATTTCTCCAAAATGGTATATTTTCAAGAATTTAGAAATTGGCAAGGTCTACGATAGCCTACCTTTAAAAGCCTTGGAGCAGTGTCTTCCTAGTGAACCTAATGATAGAAGAGGGGCCCCTCGGTGGTTTAGTAATAGAGGGATGTTTGCTTTGATGTTTTTGAAACACTACCTCAATATAAGTGACCGCAAATTGATAGATCGCTTTAATACAGATTGGTCTTTGCAGTTATTTTGTCATCGACCACTTGCAGAGAACGAACAGATTAAAGATTTTAATTTACTTTCTCGAGTGCGAACTTATATAGCAGAGAATTCTGATTTAAATCAAGTACAAAATATTTTACTCAAGTATTGGGAAGAAGACATAGAGAACACCCACGTCCTATCTATGGATGCCACATGCTATGAAAGCTATATTCGATATCCTACCGATGTGAAGCTCTTGTGGGAGAGTGTAGAGTGGGTATATCAAAAGCTGATTTTCAAAATTTCTAAGTCATTGAATATCAAACGGCCTAGAAATAAATTCATTGAGCAAAAGCGTAAACAACTAGTTTACAATAAATTACGAAGGAAAAGTATTAAGAAAGGTAAAGCAAGAAAAAAGAGCTTACTCTATTTATTAGAAAAAGGCTTAGCTCAGTTACAAGAGTTATTAGACACTCACCCACAAATAGATCTTACGACTACTCACAGGACACGTATACGAACCATCAAGAAAGTACTCCAACAACAATCTCATTTGTTTAATAATCCAACAGAGAAGGTTAAAGACAGAATAGTATCTCTGTACAAGCCTTATGTTAGACCAATAGTAAGAGGCAAGGAAAATAAACCGGTAGAGTTTGGGCTAAAGGCTCATATGTTGCAAACAGGAGGTATTCAGTATTTTGACCTATTAGATTTTAAAGCTTATAATGAATGTAAGCGACTAAAAATAAGCTGTACCAAACACAAACTTATTTTCGGTAGCGTCCTAAAGCTTTCAGCCGATCGCATTTACCATACAAATGAAAATAGACGATACGTTACCCCTCGAAAAATCTTCACGAACTTCCCTAAAAAAGGTCCTGTCAAACTCACTAAACCTGAAAAGACCCTACAATCTATATTAAACAAAGATCGATCTACAATCTTAGAAGGTAGTTTTGGTAATCATAAAAACCACTACGGGTTGCGTAAAGTGAAAGCTGTAGGCGTTAAAAATGAGAAGGTATGGGTGTTTTTTGGAGTAATGGCTGCGAATGCCAAAAAGATAGCCCTGAACAAAGCTTCCCCACCGATACAACTAGCAGCTTAGGACAAAAAGTGCAAAAAATCACTTTTACAGGATAGCTATGTCCAATCGTCAAAAGTAGACAAAAAACAACCCGAAAAGAGGTGAGAATTGTACTTTTTTAAGATAGGTGAAATAAGAAAAGTGTAAGAAATCAGGGTAAATTAAGTATTGATA
>JAFIEW010000110.1 GCA_020832375.1 Cyclobacteriaceae bacterium | reverse complement strand
ATGCAACATATTAGTTATCAGCAAATAAAGATAAGTAGCTAAGTTAACACCTCTAATTAATATTTAAAGCTTCGTCTTTGAGACAACATAAAGAAAATAAAATTTTGCTTACACCTGTAGTATTGTCAAAAATTTTGCTAATTGTAGCTCTTCTAATAATTTGCCTTATTTTTCATAAAATAGAATGTTTAAATCAATTAATTTGGTAAAACCTGTATCTGAAGTCATGAGTGGAATATTAAGGTAATGAGATGTGGCAGCAATAATTGCATCAGGCAGCTTTATTGTATTTGACTTTCTTAATTCTATAACTAGCTTTTTAATCTCAGAATTAATATCAACTATAGTTGAATCAGCCAATAAGTTTTCTACTTTCAATACTTCCTCATCACTTATTTCTTTGTACCCTAGTAATTCCAATTCAGTGATAAATGATAGAAAAATAGTTTTTTCATGTAGAAAGTCTGCAATAGTCTGATTACCCGACAATAAGTAAAGAACGATATTAGTATCAATAAATATGCTATTCCCACTCATCTCTCATCTTTTTCTGTATACTAATAGGATCATCTTTCAGTTTTACCACCCCACAATACTTATGAGCGTTAAATTTCTTTTTGCTCTTTAATTTTGAAAAGGCCTTTTCAATTGCTGTTTTATCTGATCCTTTTTTTATTGTTGTCACCATAACCATGTATTTTTATATCAATTTAACGATTTTTTGGTTATTTTGATATTTAGCCTTGACTTATTTGGTAGTAACTCTTAGGTTGAAACTAATAATTTATTCTTACTCACCATATTCAGTTTTTACTCATAATCCTCATCCTCTTCACCAAAGCTACTCGGGTCAAACATACTCGAAAGCAAGTCTTTGAATTGCAGTCCCGCATTGATGGTCTTCTTTGAGATCATACTGTATTCACTTAAACCATGAAGTGCAAATTCCTTCATGAGCAATTGTTGTTCTTTAGTCAAGGTGGCATGATAGTTTTTCATTAGTTCATCCAAACCGCTTACACGCTTGAGTGAAGTATTATAGCTCGACTGATCGGTGTCATGGTTGAGGTCTACTGCATTGCCCTCTCCAAACCACTCAATAATGGCGTTGTACGGATTCTTTTCTTTCTCTTTTCGGAAGCTTTCGGGATCAGGGAAGTAGTTAAGAAACTGCGTTCTGATTGCCTTACCGATCAAGCTGTAAGCCACAATGCCTGCACCTTCTTGCTCACCTTCATAGACAAGCTCTACTTTACCCGTGATAGCAGGTATGGCACCATAAAGGTCGCCGATTCTAAGCTGTGTCTTTTCTTCCCCATTGATCAGTGCTCGGCGCTCTGCAGCACTCATCATCGACTCGAAAGCAGAGATGGTCAATCTCGCCGACACTCCACTTTTTGCATCTACATATTCATTGTCGCGCGCTTCTATAGCGATTTGCTCAATGAGATCTTTGAGCATTTCAGGTACTATGATATTGCTTTTCTGCCATTCGCTGAGCTTGGCTTCTTGAGCCGTTATTCGCTTGGATATATCCAAGCTATCAGGATAATGGGTGATGATCTGACTGCCAATTCTATCTTTAAGTGGTGTTACGATGCTTCCTCTGTTGGTATAGTCTTCGGGGTTGGCAGTGAAGATAAACTGCACATCAATCGGCATTCTGATTTTGAAACCACGTATTTGAATATCGCCTTCCTGTAAGATATTGAAGAGTGCTACCTGAATTCTCGCTTGCAAATCGGGTAGCTCGTTAATTACAAAAAGACCTCTATTGGCTCTAGGCACTAATCCGAAATGTATCACCCGCTCATCAGAATAAGGTAATTTTAAAGTCGCCGCTTTAATTGGATCCACATCCCCTATTAAATCCGCAACTGATACGTCAGGAGTAGCGAGCTTTTCTGTATAGCGGTCCTCTCGCTTCCACCAGCTAATGGGCGTGTCATCGCCTTTTTCGGCAATAAGGTCAATGGCATATTTGCTGATGGGCCGCATGGGGTCATCATTGAGTTCGGAACCTGCCACCACGGGTACTTCCTCATCCAAAAGGTTGATGAGGAGGCGTGCAATTCTTGTCTTTGCCTGACCTCTTAATCCCAACAAGTTGATGTTATGTTGACTCAAAATGGCCCGCTGTATGTCGGGTACTACCGTGTCCTCATATCCATATATGCCAGGGAAAACATCTTCCTTCTTTTTAAGCTTCGTGATTAGATTTTGTCTCAATTCTTCTTTGATGCTTTTGGGTTGATAACCCGAGGCTTTAAGTTTTCCAAGCGTGGTGATTTGACTCATAGATTTCGATTTGTTTTACGCCTTCAATAGGCCGGTAAAAAGGTATATTTATGGAATGCTGCGGATGAATTTACTTTAAGTTCCGCTTTTTATTTTTGGCAAAATCTTCAAATACTAAGTGCCCCAGTCCTTTTAAGCTACTGAAGTAGGCTTTTCCGCTATTCACTTTGGTAAAGTCCCTAACGAAGTCTTGCAGATAAGGATCAGAGGCAATCATAAAAGTGGTCACTGGGATTTTGAGCTTACGACACTTATCTGCAAGCGTCATGGTCTTGTTGATAATTTTGGGGTCGAGACCAAAACTGTTTTTGTAGTATTTGAGTCCTTTTTTCATGCAGGTGGGCTTACCATCTGTAATCATGAAGATCTGTTTATTGGTAGTTTTTCGCTTTCGCAAAATGTCCATGGCCAGTTCTAGTCCGGCTATGGTATTAGTATGGTAAGGTCCTACTTGCAAATAGGGTAAGTCTTTGATTTCAATCTGCCAGGCATCATTGCCAAATACGATGACATCGAGTGTATCTTTAGGGTACTTTCTTGTGATCAGTTCTGCCAGCGCCATTGCCACTTTTTTTGCAGGCGTGATTCGGTCTTCGCCATAGAGGATCATTGAGTGAGAAATGTCAATCATCAGCACAGTGGAGGTATTCGTTTTAAAATCTGCCTCACGCACTTCAAGGTCATTCTCCGTCATCATGAAATCCTCCATTCCGTGATTGATATGCGCATTGCGGATACTTTCTGTCATGAGAATTTGATTCGGTTCATCCCCAAATCGATACTCACGACTATGAGAGGCTGGCTCATCGCCTCTACCAGGAAAGGGAGTGTTATGGTTACCGCCTTTCGATTTCTTGAGCTTGCCAAAGATCTCTTCCAAGGCTGACTGCCTAATTTTACGCTCGGTCTTTGCGCTGATCTTAAATCCACCTTCTGGACCTTGCTCTTCAGTAATGTAGCCTTTGCGCTTGAGGTCTTCAAAAAAATCACCAATGCCGTAGTCACTATCGCCGGTAAGGTTATACTGCTTGTCGAGATTGGTCAGCCAGTTGAGCGCCTCGCTCACATTACCACCGGTGATGGTAATAAGCTCTTGAAAAACAGGGAAAAGATTATCAAACCCACTCTTATTTTGAGATTTTTTCGGTGGAATATATTCTACAAACTGATGACCTTTCATATATCGATATCTGATTAAAATTCAAATTGACTACCTCATAATAACATGCGATAGACTTCTAAACGCATGCTATTACTGTTAAACAGCATCTAAGGCTTGAATGTTCACTAGATTGCAAATGCTCTTGATGAAGCATTTTCACAATTCTCGCATTTCTCCATTTTCAATCATTCGCAAACTGAAAAAGCAACTTCTTACCCCCTCATCCCAACAAAAAAAGCCTGCCTTTTATGGCAAGCTTTTCTTTTTTTGCGTGGGAGGAGAAAACTACAAGTCTTTGATCGTAAACTCTACCCTTCTATTTTGAGCTCTACCTTCAGCGGTTTTATTCGTTGCTTTAGGTTTGTCTTGCCCATAGCCTGCTGACGAAATCCTGCGGCTATCGATCTCACCACTTTCGATGAGGTATTTGGCCACGCTGGCAGCTCGTGCTTCCGACAGACGCTGATTCAATTGGCTGCTACCGGTATTATCAGTATGGCCACCAATTTCAACTACTACATTCGGATACTCATCAAAGAAGGTCTTCAATTGATTCAGTGATTTGAAAGAGCTAGGTAGAAGATCAGATTTACCTGTCTCAAAGTAGATATTAGGGATATCAATCGATGCACCTATTTCCAAAGGAGTAATTTTGAAGTTCTGAACCACCCTTACCTTAGATTCTTCCTTGGTAAGGTCTACTGTTTCTACCTGATTGTAGAAATTGCGTACTTCTGGCGCTATATCATAGCTGGTGCCGATAGGTACTTTGATCGTATAGGTCGCATTGTTGGAATTATACTCAAAATTTTCTGTCACTGTACCATTGACTCGCATTTTTACAGGGATGAATTCATCGAGGGCCTTATCGGTTTTGGTGTTGATAATCCTGCCGGTAATGGTTGCCAGGTTGCGATCAGAGCGTTCAGCAAATAAATTATGAGTAAGCGTGGCAAACTCATTATAATTGCTCAAGTCGATTACAGTAGTGAAACTATTAAAGCCCTCTGCCTGCACTGATGCATTATAGTTTTTGCCAAAAGGCAGGTTTAGGGTATAAAAACCAGTTTTTGGATCAATTCGAATACTATCCTGTGCTAGATTATCAATATAAATCACAGGTTTAAATTCTTCTGTGATGGGCTGATAGGAGTTACTTTCCATCACCACACCACTCACTTGTACATAAGGATAGGAAGTTACAAAAAGGTCGATGTTTTTATCCATGTACTTGGTCTCATTGGTAACATCCAATACGTAGTCGTCTCCGGTAAAATTAGCGACTACGGGGCTAAAGGTATATTTCCTACCTAGCGGTAAGAGTACCTCAAATGACGCACTGTTTTCGTCATATTTTACAGAGTCAACTACCTGCCCATTGATGCGTACGGTAGGCTCATGTTTTAAATCTAGATTGCGATTGTTACGCGTATTTTTAAATTGACCGCTTACAGCTACATAAGGTATAGAAGTGAGGTATAAGTCGGCTTCTGTTTCGGTATATTCACGTACTTGGCTCACATCAACCGTTCTTTTGATACCATTGTAGTTTTCTAATTCCGCTTCTAGGGTATATCTTTCCCCCAGTGGAAGCTTCACTCGAAAGCTAGCAGCACGCTTGTTAAGTTCTAATTCAGGATGTTCTTTGCCGTTGACAAGAACGCGATAGTTTTCGTCAGGCGCCATGGGGCGCTGTTCAACTTGATCGATGATCTTACCCTTAACGATCACAAATGGATTCTCTTCGAAAAGCTTTACCCTAAATATATCTGCTCCACCATAAGAATTGTCAGTACTCGAAAAGTAGGCAAAACTTTCGTTGGTATTCATTTTGAAGTAATTTTCCCATCCCGATGTATTAATAGTATCAGTTACCAATTGTGGTGACGTCCAAGAGCGATAGCCGCGGTCGATTGACTTTGAGAAGAAGATATTAAAGTTTTCTTTTTCTCTTGGTCGGAATGAGGAAAAGTAGAGGGTTTCTTTATCGGCAGATAGAAATGGACTTTCGTTGCTTCTGCCATTGTTAATGTCACCCTTCAGACTTCTAGGTTTACTATATCTTTTCACACCTGTACGGCGGGAAACATATAAATCTAGCTTTTTACTGCCCGACCTGCGCGTAAGTGCAAAAAAGATCCACTGCTCATCGGGTGTCATGTATGCATGAAAGAATTTACCTCTATTGACGCGATTCATTCCTCGTACATTCAAGGCTTCTGGCTTGGTCCATTGGTTATCACCTAGATACTTGATGATAGAAAGCCCCCTTTTTCGGTATTGAGTACCTTTTCTATTGTATACTCCCGATATAATGTAGGATCTGCCATCATCAAGTGCAGCAAGTATTGCATTGTGTCTTCCTATATTGACATCGTCGGAGGCGCGTACTGCCTCTGTAAAAGTACCGTCAGGCTTTTGAATAGCATACCAAATATCTTGGCTATCATAAATGCCAAATCTATTTTCTGGATGATTTACCCTAGTAAAAAAGAGTGTTTTTCGGTCTTTAGAAATCACAGGGTTGATTTCTGGATATTCTGAGTTTACTTCCTTACCTAATTGTTGAGGAACAAAGGAAGTTTGGGCTTGAGACGTTAATGACCATAACATCCCACATAAAAAGAGTAAGTATATATTTTTCATATTCATATCGTATTCAAGCTTGAATGGGTATTTTTCGATGTTAAACCAAATTAAAAATTCCCGATGATAACTTTCATTATATTTTCTTTAGGGACAAAGAATTATCTATAAGATTGCCCTGCAGAAGGTAAAATTCGACCAAATACAAAGTTCATTCCAACTCTCACATTGACATACTTGGCGTTTACAGGCTGCGCCACTGATAGCATATGATCGCTCACGGCATAGATTTGGAAAGGTCCTAATTTCACTGTAGCGCCGAGTCCAATATTATTAAAGCTTCCTGGCATCGCGGTGTAGGATGCTGTAAGTCCTAGAAATGTACTTAACTCCTGATGTGCGGCTACCGTAGCCGAGGTCATAAAACGATCAAAATAGAAACCATTGAGCAAAACATGAAGCTTAGTACGTCTTGCTAGATTGTAAGTAGAGCCAATGTAAAATCGTGCTGGCATCCTAGTAATATAATTCTCTGTAGACTCTACAAACTCAAGATCTTGCTCGATTTTATCAGAAAATTCATCAAAATCAATATTACCGCCTGCGAGTAAGTCGGTAAGGATGTCGACTCCCTCAAAAATACCGCCACCAGTCAGACGATTGATATTGCCATCCTGCCAGCTAATGAATCCAAGGTCATTTGCCCCAGCAGTGAAGTGCCAAAGATCATTGTATTTATAAGTAATTGCAAAGTCTACGGCAAAGCCTAAGTTGCTAAAATTGGTGCCATAATTGGTAATTCCGTCTTCTATCAGGTCAAAGTTGTCTATAAAGTCTTCTATACTTTCATCATCACCTTGCAGCCCTGCATTTCTATAAAGAAAATCTGAGTCGTTTTCTATCGCAATTGAAAAATCAGCATCGTCAAAGCGAACATTCAGTCTTTCATTTACAGATGAAGAGTTTACTAAGCCTTGAATCAACTTTACTCTTGCACCATATCTGAACTTTTCGTCATCTCTCGAAAAGCCAAGAGCAAACTCTCTAAACCAAGTGAGGTCGTGGCTATTTCTAGAAAAGTCAACAGGGGCATTACTTAAAAGAGAGGCATTACCGTTGATCAATAAATCAGCCATGTTATCAGTGTAGTTTAAGCGTGATTGAAAACGATCGGTCACGTTAAAAGATATAAAACTATTGGCAGCTTTAAAGCGCAATGAGAAAAGATCTAAATGGGTCCAAGCATGCAGCTGATTATCACTTCTAGTATAGTTAGTTAAGTCATTAAGCCTAATCCTTCTAACGCCATCATCTCCCCTTGAGGAAATATCGCCTAGTGAAGCTGCGCTATTACCAAAGTTAAAGTAGGAGGAAGACAAAATAGGTAAGCCAATGCTTACTTTGTGCTCAGGAACATTGTTGGGCATTACATAGGTTGATTGAAGTACATCTTCCATAAAAGGAAGTGTGTGCTCCACTTGGGCATGCAAAGGCAATTTTGCAATAGAGGCAATCAAAAGAATAAGGTATATTTTTTTCATTTTCGATATCAATTTAAGTCAAGTTTAATTCGTGTGAACCTATAGTTCAATATTTAGGTTGGCTTTTACTCCAATAGATATTTCAACTTCATCAATGGTTCGTATTTTTACAGCTTGCTGACCTAAGTCTGACGTTCGAAAGTTACCCTCAATCACCATAAATCGCACATCCTGTATTCGTTTTAAAGATTCAGAGGATACAAAAGTGGCTACTGACTTTTCTGAGGCTGATTGCGACTCTCCGTTGCCATTGACTACAGCTGCTTTAATAATAAACTCTTCGCCTGTTTCTTCGGGTGCAAATAAAGAAAAGATCAATTCATTGGATGCATCAAGAAAATGTAGTGTTGCCTGTATATCAAGAGGGATTTGATTAATGCCGCCTACCCTAACCTCAAGTTCGTTGAGTAGATCAACTTCGAGGTTTTCGAAAGCAGAAAAAGTAGTCGTATCACGAAGTTGATGAGTTACTACAGTGCCAATAAAGGGCAGTAAAAGCTCTTTTTCGATTCCGAAAGTAGCATCTGAATCGATTACTTGACTATGGTCAACAGGGCCACCTCCTAGGTTGAAGCGCTCCCTAGTGGTAATATTAGTTACGGAGGCACTAACTACGGCGCCTACATTGCTATTATTAGGACCTAAATTAAAAATAGACTGTACAGGAGACGAAACAGACCCAGACTGCAATTCGTTTTTAGCTCCTATTTTAAGTGTATTACTATCGGTATTGGTGTTTTCTATTTGTAATTCGCCATTATTTACCAAGGTACCTTTTATTTCTTGAATTTCTAGTGAAGCCGGTATAGACACGCTATTGGATATTCTATAGGTCATATCTATCTGATCAAAAGATTGTTCCGCAAAAATAGTATTGCTGAAAAAATCGATGTCCAGTGATCTAGAGTTTTCCTCGGTCAAGAAGGTATCGAAATACCCTACTAATTGATTATGTTCTATATCAGTAAAGGAAAGGTTAATTTCTACATTATCCCCTGCATTAATGGGATTACCATTACCTTGTAAAACAGCCTCAAATTCTACAGGGATTTGATTATATTTTTCGTCAAAGAAAAGGTCAAAAACTGCAGCATTCAGACTAAGTGTATTACTAGTGCCAGTATTAGCATTGATTGAGCCGTTTATGGTGAGTGGTTCACCAGAAAAACTTAAACCGGGAATACGTAGCTCAAAGTCACTAATGGGATGGTTAAAACGATTAATAATGGTAAGTGACAATACGCCAGACCTAGCACTTATTTGACTTAGCTCGGTGGCATTTTCAAATTCAAACTCACCAGAAAAGTCAGCACTAAGTGAAAGTGTTTCTCCCCCATTTAGCACAGAAGGTGCATCTATTGGTGCTGAAACGGTATTGTTTAACTCCACAGGGGGTATTGTGAAAAAATCTCTAATAGGACGAGTGGTGAAACTGTTTTGATGCAATGCAAACAAAACATTGGCATCATCTGAGCCAATGGTAAAATTAGAAGTTTCTCTCTTGATAAGATCGCCAAAGTTTAAGCGAGATTTAACCAAGGGAATTGCCCACTCTGATTCAAGTGGTTCAAATTCTAAATTCTCAAATTCGTCCAAAGGGTTACAGCTAATCGCTGCAATGAAGGAAAACGCAAGAAGTAAATACTTTTTCATAGAGGATGTAGTTTGTCAAAATAAGGCAATAAAAATTTTAATATCGAAGCACTGTTATCTGGATTTAGTGATATTATGCCCTTGTCCAATTGTTAATACTAGCAAAAATAGTGCTATCATTTGGATATGTGATAAATCTATCCCATAATTATCCAAGCTTAATCAATAAATGATTCAATATACTCAATTATAGGTAGTTCGACCCATATGACCAATTTTCATTTACCTCCATTTTTAAATTCAGGCGATAAAATCGGCTTGGTGGCCACTGCTCGTGCCATTGATGAACCTATTGTGAAAAACGCTGAGGACGCTATCCGACAAGCGGGCTTTGAAGCACAAAGAGGTAAGCACCTGCTCGATAGGCATTTTATTTTTTCAGCGAGGGATGAGGATAGAATTAAAGATATCAACACTTTCATTGCCGACCCGAATATCAAGGCCATTATTTGTTGCAAAGGCGGTTATGGTACGGCTCGCATCATTGACCATTTGGATGTGGATAAACTCAGAGATAATCCCAAGTGGATTTGCGGCTTCTCGGATGTTACTATGATTCACCTACACTTGGTAGCGCATGGCATAGCTAGCATTCACAGCATCATGCCCTCGCTTTTTCATCAGGAGGGTGCTAAGCAATCAGTGGATACTCTTTTTTCTTGTTTGAAGGGAACTTATCCACAGTTGCAATCAGATACTCACCCCCTGCAGCGAAGAGGAATGGCGGAGGGTGTCCTCATTGGTGGTAATTTGAGTCTTTTAGTGAATAGCTTGGGTACACCCTCAGAGCCCGATTTTGCAGATAAGATATTGTTTATAGAAGAGGTAGACGAATACCTTTACCACATTGACCGCATGATGGTGCAGCTCAAGCGCAAAGGTATCTTAGCCAAGCTGGCAGGACTAGTAGTGGGTGATTTTAGCGGAATGAAGGATAATCCTGACCCTTTTGGTATGAATGTAGCTGACATTATCCACTCTCACTGTTTAGATTATAATTTTCCGATTGCTTTTGGGATGCCAATCGGTCATGAGCCGCTTAATTTGGCTGTAATCAGCGGAGCATATTCGCGGCTTGAAGTTTCCGATGAAGGAGGGATGTTGGTGCAGCGTCCTCATCCCGCGCAAATATAAAAGACGAAAAAGAATGCGGAGGCCTAATGGTGACTTAGCGCGCTAGTGACTTGAGGCACCAACCATCAAAGAGTCCTTTCGCAATTGAGCTGGAAGGACTACTTTTGTGGCAAATTGAAGCTAAAGAAATGAAGAAACCGACGATTTATTATGTTTACGATGCTTATTGCGGCTGGTGCTACGGTCAAAGTGCGAGCATGCGTGAAGTATATGAGGCACTAAAAGAGGATTATTGTTTTCATGTATATAGTGGCGGAATGATCCGTGGTGCACGAGTAGGCTCAATGGCGAGCATGGCGAACTATATCTTAGAGGCCATTCCTCGGCTTGAGGAAATGACGGGGACTAAGGTGGGTAATGCCTATAAAACTGCGCTGCGAGAAGATAGCATTCATGCGGACTCATTGCCACCCGCTATTGCCTTGACTGCCTTCAATCACTTGAGCGATGGTGATAACTTATACTTTGCGGGTGATATCCAAAAGCTACTTTTTGAGGAGGCTAAGGATCTTAATGATATGAGCAATTATACGGCGCTTGCCGTGAAGCATGGACTGGATGCCGAAAAGTTTGAGGAGGTAATTGCCGATGAGCAAACCCGCAAATACGCTCAGGAAGATTTTGCAATTGTAGAAAGCTGGGGTGTGAATAGCTTTCCATCGGTGGTGCTGGAATATAAAGATGAGCTTTTTCTAGTGGCACAAGGTTATCGGGATAAAGAGTCTATCATTAAGACGATTGATAAAATCGTACAAGCGGAATCTTAAGCGACTTGATTTTTTGAATGAATAATTGGCGAGTTTATTCATAAAAAAAGCGGAATGTAGATAAATACATTCCGCTTTTTTATTGAAGTTGATATAGCTTTTATAGATGAAGCTATACGGCCTTGGCTTCGGCTCTGATGTTGCCTTTTACAGCTTTTGAATAAGGACATGCTTGATGTGCTTTATCCACAATTTTTTGTAGCTCATCCTTGTCCATACCGTTAAGTTTCACTTCGATATCTACTGCTAAGCCAAATCCACCGCCATCGGTCTTGCCGATATGAGCTTTTACGGTGATCTCCGCCTTGCTTACATCTTTATCGCCGGCTACTGCGGCCAATGCGCCACCGAAGCATGCGGCATAGCCACTGGCAAAAAGGTTTTCAGGATTGGGATGACCATCTTCACCACCCATTGCTTTAGGCATTTTTACATTGAGATCAAATACGCCATCATCGGTTTTTACTGATCCTGATCTTCCGCCTTTTCCTGTGGCCACTGCGGTATATACTGTTTTAATTTCTTCCATGGTATAAAAAGTTTTTATGTGTTGTGAAGTCATACGTGAATGAGAGCTGACTGTTTAAGAAAGCTGAAAGAAAGGGCTTGCTTTCAACACCTTTTTTAATCGAGAAAAAGGGAGGTTAAATAGGAGCTATTCAATGTTGTTTTATACTCGTATTAGGGATAGCAAATACCGCTGGTGCAGAACCCATGTTTGGGTCTAGCTCCAATTGTGGCTTATGTACATTAGGGATCACACTTTGCAATGATTATGTTTGCGTTTTTGGATTAAAATTTCTCATCGAAGCCACCCTGAATCATGTTAAATAATAATTTAAAAATGAAAATAGTTGAGAACCTTTTCTTCATTTTTATTTTAGGATTTTTCTTTTCTTCTCGATTAAGTGCTCAAGAGTTTAGCATTATTGATAAGATTAGCGGAGAAGCCATTCAATATGCTCATATACTTTTTGTAAAAAGTGAATATGGCACTTATTCAGATTTAGAGGGTAAATTTTCAATTCCAATAGATATAAGTACGGATAGTGTTGTAATTACTCATATCAACTACAAGGATACTATCATCGCATCTAAGCAAATGAATAAAATTATCACTTTAAACCCCAGAGACACCTTTTTAAATGAAGTAAAGATTATTGCAAAAGCCCCATCTAAACCTCTATTAAAACGGAAATCAAGCTGGTGCTATTTAAATATACCTTCCTTCGAAATTGGTTTACCAATTCAAAACAATTCTGATAAGGATCAATATCTAAGCGCTATATCCATTCCTATTAAAGGAGGTATTGATTCTGCTATCATAGCGATGAACGTTTATTGTTATTCGTCAGAAGAGATCAGTTCTATCAGTGAGATGTTGAGATCAAAAAGTTTTGTGGTGGCTAAGGGGAAACAAAATATAGAACTGGTATTAGATCAACCCATTTTAATACCCCCAAAAAAGGCTTTGTTTTTTAGCTTTGAATTGATGGGATATCTGACTGAAGCTACACCTAATTTTAAAGAATATGATCATCACAAACAAGCTATCGCTTTTCAAACC
Organism: Cyclobacteriaceae bacterium; assembly: GCA_020832375.1. Classification (GTDB taxonomy): domain Bacteria; phylum Bacteroidota; class Bacteroidia; order Cytophagales; family Cyclobacteriaceae; genus JAFIEW01. The sequence goes on along the minus strand of JAFIEW010000110.1, from coordinate 1,463 downwards.
ACTAGAGAGCATACCGATGTACGTATAAGAATAAAGAATAAAAGCCATTTGTGGGTTTCGGCTACAGCGTGGGGTGAAGCTTTTACACAATATAGCCCAAATATAAATTTGACTTTTGAATAAAAAACTACCATCATCTGGGGCAGGAAGCAAATAGCTTTTACTTTGTCCGATGAGGTGTTAGGTGCTTCCAATTTACTGATTGACGATAAGAATATTGCGGCAGCACGTAGTCTAATTATGCAAAACCCTGCACTCTACTTTTTTATGGAAGATAGAATATTCAAGGATTATCTCTATCTAAGACTGGGTGAAATGAACGAAGCAATTGAGAAGGTGAGGAATTTGTATTTGTAAGTTGGCCGTGTTGAAAGTTCAGGTGGCCAAAAAAACAGTTGATGATGATATCACTTAGCGCTAAATTTCCGTAAATCAAACAAAATTAAAGTCATCGTTTTGATTAAAACCATATTATCCTTCGGCAAAGCTAAAGATGCTTCTTTTGCAGCTTTTCTTTTTTTATTGAGCTTATTATTCGCGTTGCCACATAAATCATCCGCCCAAACGCTCACCGAGCTATTCACAACCCCCGATTATGTTGCCAACGAAATCTGGACGAATGGGAGTTTTGGAGAAGAGTCAGACTTTAGTTTCTTCAACTTTACCCGGTTTAGAGTGCTTTTTGGGGAGATTCAGCCGATTGAATTTATCAGTTATACTATCTTTACTTATCAGTTGGGTAATGGCTTCGGACTATCTGCGGGTGGATTTGCGCTCAATAATGTCTTCAACCCCATCCTCTCGGTCAATTATTTTTATAGTAATGAAGTATGGGTCATCAATTTTTTTCCTGCGATCATCCTTCAGCAAAAACCTGACTTGGATGTGTTCAACCTCATACAGTTTCGACCTTACCTCTCGGATCACCTTCGCCTATTCAGTCAACTTATTACCATCAACAACTTTAACTTTAGGAACCATAACTTCATAGAACAAACGGTGCGCCTAGGCTTGGAGCGCAGTAAATTTCAATTTGGAATTGGCTTCGATTGGAAAAGAAGCAATACTGAGTTGGTGGTAGAAGCACGCCAAAGCATCGGTTTATTTATGCGCAAGGAGTTTTAGACCATTTTCTATGCACTGCTGATCGATTCATTGCAGGATTGAGAATATTCCGCTTACTTTTGTTAGATTGCAACAGATAGAAAAAGCGGGAGGTTTATTGAGTCAGTTGGCTTTAAAGGATTGAAAAATTTTGATTCCCTCCTCATCCCACGAAAAAAAAGAAAAGATGATAAAATCCATGACGGGCTTTGGCAGCTCGATGCACGAAAATGAAGATTACGAAATTCGTATAGAAATAAGAACGGTAAATTCAAAGTTTCTAGATTGTAGCTTACGCCTGCCGCGAAGCTTACAGTCTGCAGAGACTCGCCTGCGACAAATCGCTACCCAAGAGCTCG
>JAFIEW010000109.1 GCA_020832375.1 Cyclobacteriaceae bacterium | reverse complement strand
AACTAAGGTCAACCAATTTTCCTCACATAATCAATAATTCGTGATAACCTCTAATCCAATATAAATTGATTATTTGGTTCGTTCGATAATATTTCAGATATTTGCAGGCCAAACAGAGAGGTGCCAGAGTGGTCGATCGGGCTCGCCTGGAAAGCGAGTGTGCCCTTGCGGGTACCGGGGGTTCGAATCCCTTCCTCTCTGCTTTACTCCCCTTTAGTGAACCATACCACACTCTTTACAAAACTTTCTTTTACCAGGTGGCCTCTTCTTAGGTTTGCGTTTATGACCTAAATAGGTTGGGTCACTATACTGAGGTTTCTTGGCCATTTTCGCTTCTTTTTTTCTCTTTTTCTCAACAGCCCTTACTCGCTTTTTCTGTTCTATAGCAAGTCGATCATTATGATTCTTTTCTAGCTTAAACCCCATAAAGGTCTTCCTAGATTTTTTATTTGAGCGCTTTGGTGCTGAGCTTGATCCGGCATCGCCCGAGAAGTTTCTAGAAGACTCTATGGTATTGTTATTATTGCTGACAGGTACACTATTCTTACTACAAGCTGATAGTAAAAAAGCTATTCCTATAGATACAATAAAGATAATTTTTCTCATAAGCACTATTCATTTACACCTAGGCATTTGAACGATAGACTGTAGGCGTATTGTATAAGGTCCTCTATAAAATTGAAGTATCGCCTTTAAACTATTCGATGATCAGGAAGAATAGCATGAAAAAACCATATTCTAAAATTAGTAAATGAATGATTGGTTTACCCCCTCATCCCACGCAAAAAAAATTAAGACTCCATTTTTACATAAGAACCTAAGGTTTTGAGATTAATTCGATCATTTTGAATCAAAGCTTGAAATTTAGGTTCTCGAAAATGACCGTCGGCATCTATGAAAAACCAATAGTCGAAATGTTTTCCTTTTTTTGCCGGCCTACTCTCAATTCGGGTAAGGTTGATTCCTAGGCGCTCTACCTCTGAAAGCAACTTCGCCAAGGCGCCTGGTTTATTTTCTACTGTAGCCAAGAGGGTGGTACGGTCGTTAGAAGACGGCTGATTCTCAAAATTTTTAGCAAGAATTAAAAACCGAGTAAGATTGTCAGCGCTATCCTCAACATTATCAAACAAAATGGGGACCTGAGCTGATCGAGCCGCTATTGCAGAGGCTAATGCAGCAGACTGATCATCTTCTTTGGCTAACCGACAAGCCTTGGAAGTAGACTCTACAGGAATAAGCTCTATCTTTCGGCCATTGAAACTAGTGTCTAGAAACCGCTTGCACTGACCGAAAGCAACATCTTTAGAATATATTCGCTTAATATCAGATATCTTTTCACACAAGCCCGCCAAAGTAAAGTGAATGGGTAGCATTACCTCTGCCGCGATGGTGAGCTCCCTTTCGGCTAGTAAATCGATAGTTTCCGAGACTATTCCGACTTGATTATTTTCTATAGGGACCACACCAAAAGCTACTCTTTCGGTATCTACACTCTCAAAAACACTAGCTATACTATTCATGGGGATATAATCACTCATAGCACCAAATCGACTTTCTGCCGCTTGGTGTGTGAAACTACCTTCAGGCCCTAAATAGGCTACACGTTGTGGAAGTTCATAATTTCTGCTCATAGCAAAAATTTCAAGAAAGATCGCCTCTATTGCTTTTGAATTAAGTAAACCCCGATTATAGGTATTTAGCCTACTGATAATTTCCAACTCCCTCTCTGGGCGATATACTAATGCGTTATTTTTACTTTTTAGCCGACCTACCGCTACTACTTGCTCTAATCGTTGATTGAGTAGGTCAATGAGTTGCTCATCAATATTGTCAATTTTATCTCTAAGTGCTTTTAATTCCTTCTCCATAGATTTATTTGATATAATTGCTAAAGTCAAGAAGAAATACCAATAAAACAAAAGTAGCTTAAACTTATTTATACAATATATTAGCATTAAGGAACTTAAGGCTAGTATTATTTATTTAATTGTAAAGAGATATCCAATGAGTTCATACATAATTGACATAGTACTTTGTGGTGCGCTTTATTTGATTATGGCGCTGCTGATGATTCGCTTGCTCAAAAAGGCTAATCGTGGTGAAGAAGGAAATGGTGGCAATGATGAGGATGGTGGTATAGAATGGACAATACCACCCACACTAGATCTCCCCCCTGGTATTACCCCCCCTTCGGGTGATGAGCCAACACGAAGAAGAAAAAAAGAAGTGCCTGAAGAGGTTTATTGAGTGATTTAATTTTTACTAAAAACAACAGCCTCATTGCGATCTTGCATTCTTTCGTCAAAAGCTTTACAAATATTCCTCAAGTAAGGAACTCCTATTTTATTAACTTTTAATCCGTTGGATGTGGCTTGAATGAGCCCGTCATTTTTTAGTTCTAAGAGTTCTTGTTTTGTCTGATCATTAAGTGTATTTAATACTGCATGATTTTTTGTCGTCATTTCATGACATATCAAATCTGCAATCAATTCTTTAATTTGAATATCACGCTCAGTCATGATATGTGCTTTGGCGAAAGCATATCCTTGATTAAGAACCAATAGTTTGTATTCTTCAACTCCCTTTACATTTTGCATATAGCCTCCATAAGTATCACTAATAGATGAAGCACCAAGACCAATAAGTAATTTAGACTGTAAGCATGTATACCCCATAAAGTTTCGATGAAGCCTATTTTCTTTAATAGCGATAAATAGTTCGTCAGACGCTAAAGCAAAGTGGTCCATACCTACTTCATGAAAGCTTAGCTGGTTGAGTAGTGTTTTTCCAATTTCGTAAATGCGCTTCTTTTCTGATTCTGTCGGTAAAAATTTCTCGAAGCTTTTTTGTGCAGGAAAAGCTTGGGGTAAATGAGCGTAATTATAAAACGCAATCCTGTCAGGCATGAGTCTGCTTACCTTTTCAATGGTATCGGAAATAGTTTTTTCGGTTTGGTAAGGTAAGCCATAAATCAAATCGAAATTAATGGAATTGTAGCCGATTTTTCTAGCCATTTCTACTACCTCTTTCACACGCTGGTATGGTTGTACCCTATTGATAGTTAGCTGTACTTTTTCGTCAAAATCTTGTATCCCAAAGCTTACTCTACGAAAGCCAAGGTCATACAATGTTTTTAAGTGCTTTTCTTTAGTATTATTAGGATGCCCCTCAAAGCTTAACTCTGCCCTTTCTACCACATGATTATCAGCTATAATGCCTTCGATGAGGGTCTTGAGATTTTCGGCTGAAAAAAAGGTAGGTGTACCACCACCCAAGTGAATCGCATTTATTTTAATCGTTTCCCCAAAAAGTTCACGATAAGTATTCCATTCCTTCAAGACACTATCAATATAAGGTCGTTCTACTTCATGATTTTTCGTAATTCGTTTACTGCATCCACAGTATGTACAAAGACTCTCACAAAAAGGTAAATGAATGTATATGGCCACACCTTGATCAGCATGCCGCAAATAGGCTGCCTGAGTTAGCTGAAAATAATCTTCGGCTGTAGCAGTGTTTTCCCAATAAGGTACTGTAGGATAACTAGTATAACGAGGTACGGGAACGTTGTATTTTCGGGCTAAATCATTCATAAATCGGATAATTTGATATGTCTGAAAGAACTAATTATCACAAATATCATTGAATACACTAGCATTTTTACCGTCAAACCTCATTAGGGAGTATGATAATTATCATGCAGTCAAGTAAAACGAATACAACACTTATTCATAAAGAATTTAACATAACAAGCTCAAGGATCTACATCTATTTTTAATCTTACGACAGCTTATCTGACAACTCCTTTAGCCTATTTTTTAACTGATTGAGCTGATGAACATCAGGATTAATATCCATTGCTATTTGTTCATTCAACTGATCAAAAAGGCTTACTAAGGGTTTATTATTAAAGTAAAGTGTAGAGGCTTTCAAATCGTGAAATGATGATTTCAAATCCTGCAATTGTTGTGAAGTTCCAAAACGATCTAAAGCGGATATAACTTTCTTGATATTTTTATTTAAATAATTCAAAAACTGCTCAAATTCATTGCTCTTCAAGTTAAGCTGCTCTAGCTGAGACATATTCAGCTGAAGATCAAGACCCGACATTGATGATCTAGCATTTGTATCATTGAGACTAGACTCAAGATAGTACAAGCTTTTTTGGGGCATATCGGTATTGAAAACTTGTGCTAAGGTTTCATAAAATTGATTAGGATGAAATGGCTTTGGGATGAAATCGTCAAAATGTATAATATCAGCGTTGATAGATTGTTCAGATGCTGCTGAAAGTGCTATAATGGGAATGCTTAATTTTATTTGCTCTCGAATTAATTTAGCCGCTTCTCGACCATCCATTATGGGCATTTGCAAATCCATTAATATCACATCATAACCCCCCTTCTGCACCATATCAACAGCCTCTTTTCCATTATAAGCCCTCTCCCAATGCATACCCCACATATCTAGGAATTTTCCGGCAATCACCGCGTTTATTTCAATGTCTTCTACTAATAAAGCTTTCTTACCTTTCAAATCAACATTTGCCTCTATCACCTTACCTGTGTGCTGAGAAACTGCCAACTCAGCGTTCGTCAAAATCTCAAGTGGAAGAGTAACTTCAAATACCGTCCCTACCCCTTCAATACTGTCCAAAGACAGGCTGCCCTTAAAAATTTCTACTAAATACTTGGTAATTGTAAGGCCTAGGCCGGTGCCTCCGTACTTATCTGCCGTACTTGTAGAGGCTTGTTGAAAACTTTCGAAGACTAGCCTTTCTTTATTTTTCGGAATGCCAATTCCTGTATCGGAAACTTTGAACCGAACATTGCCCCTTTGATCAGTGCTGACACTCAATCGAACTTCTCCTACATCAGTAAATTTAATAGCATTACTAATTAGATTATTTAGAATCTGGCTAATCCGCATACTATCGCTTTTCACCACCTGAGGTGTTGATACGTCTATATCTAGATAAAAGCCTACTTTTTTCTCTTGAGCCTTAGGAAGAAAACTTTTATGGATATTTCCTAAGAGATCTACCAAATGTATTGGTTGAGAAATTAAATTTAATTTACCCGCTTCAATCTTACTAAAATCTAAAATGTCGTTTACTAGATTAAGTAGGTTTTCTGCAGAGAAGAGCAATGCTTTCAAATTACTTTCTTGATCAGCACGCGGATTCTCTTTTAATAAAACATGACTCATACCTATCACTGCATTGAGAGGTGTACGGATTTCATGACTCATCACACTCATAAACTGAGCCTTAGAAAAGGCAGCTTTTTCTGCAATTTCTTTGGCTTCTATTAGTTCGGCTTCAAAAGACTTTCTTTGACTGATATCTCTCGTACTACTTTGTATATCGGTTATTTCACCCTTATCAAAAATGAATTTTACATAGGTCTCAAGCCATAACTTCTCACCTTTAGCCGATAAAGCCTCATACTCCAACTGAAAAGAAGATTTAATATCTGATGATAAAGAATGCTGAATTTGCTTTTTAAGCCTTTCGATCCATTCTGGTGCAACAACTTTAGCATAGTGTTCCCCCAATAACTCATCATGAGTAAAACCTAATACTTTTTCGCAAGAATTAGATACAAAAACAAATCGTCCATCAGTATCATGCAAACAAACTAAATCAGTGCTATTTTCCGATAATAAGCGGTAAATAGAATCCTTCTTTTTCAGTTCATTTTCCACCTGCTTGGCAGAGGTTATATTTTCTACATAGCCATCTATTCTTAATATTTTTCCAGAACTATTCACCGTTGACCTTGCCTTTTCTCTGATGTGTACAACAGCACCTTGAGCGTTGCGAATCTTATACTCTATTTTAGTATGACTTCCAGAAAAAAGCTTTTTCCTACTTTCTAAAAAAAGGGCTAAATCATCTTTAACCACGTAAGACTTAATACCATCTTTCGCATTTAATAAATCAGAATGACCAATTCCCAAAATCGCAGCTACATTGGGGCTAATAAAAGTCTTTTTTAATTGATAATCAACAGAAAAAATAACGCTAGGCACATGACAAACTACCGAGTTAATGAATAAGTTAGCTTCTTTAAGGTGTCCTTCTGTTTGAACACGAAGTTTTACTTCGGTCTCAGCCTCAGCCTTTAAAAGCTTATACTGCCGAATACGCTCTAGCTCTTCTGTGATATCAGTAATAGAAAAAATAGCATAGGTCTGATCATCACTCACAAAACAATTAATCGTGGTGTTATGACCAACCTTTTTATTTATCCTATCGGTCGGAAGGAATGTATCATGAAGTTGTCCACTCAAAATGACAGACATACCGAAATCGAAGACCTGTTTTATTCTGGCTTTATACTTTCTAAGTGCAAGTTTTGGAAATAATTCAAATATGCTTCGATCCAGAACCTCATTTTTACTGTATTGGGTATAAAGGGATAAGTAATGATTCCAAAAAATCACAACACCTTCATCGTTCACCACAAAAACGCCCGTTGGTAATCGATCATAAAGACCAAAAAGCTCACTATTCTTCACTAAACCATTCATCATTAATAAATATTATACACCTATTAAACCTAAAATCAACTAGTAATAGTTTACCAAAGAGAAGCTTAAAGTTAACAATGTAATATTATCAAACAAAAGAGAAGAAATTCAGTCTGAGGACCTAACGAAGTTTAAAAGAAAGTCAAAAGATTCGTCAGCAAAAACAATAAAAATATCGCCACTCACCGCTAGTTTCCTAATTTTAAAGTGTGTTTTACAAGTAATCAACATATCACCACCATATTGAGAAAGCTGCTCCGGTAAAGCATTTGCATCACATTCAAAGTAGGAAGGTATCATAAAGCTGATCTCTTTGGTGAAAATATTACCAAAGGTACCCATGATACCGTTGAGCACTATATTTCCTATCTCGGATAATGTACTCGCCTTTATTCCATCTAGATCCTCTTCGTCCTCTACTAGATCCTGACCACTCACTGCGCTCACTAGCCCATTTGCCGATCGAGCATCAAATACAATATCTGCGCTTCCTGTGAAAATACCAGTGAATTTCAACTTAACACCACAAAGTCTTTTGTCATTAAACTTTCTCAAAAAATGACCCTGTAGATCTGAAATTTGACTTACAAGGATCTCAGGTATACTTAATTCTATAGGGTACTCGGTGATATCGTTGAGCATAGCTGCTCCCTTCCCTACTCCAATATTGATAATTTCAGTTATAGCGTCTAATTCGAGCTCAGAAATATGCTTTGACATACTTTTAATTTAATAATGCTGATGAGCAAACTATCATAAGATGAGCCTGATCAGTCTAATTTAGTAAGAGATTTTTAAATAAAGTGTTAAAAAATGAAAAATATAAACAGCCTTTTTCTCAAAAACGATGTGTAAGAAGCTAGTTGACCTTACCTCAGAATAGCTTGAATTTGTTCAATTACCTTATCCTTTTTTGCTGGTTTATTAATAAATCCTGCAGCTCCCAATTCATTACATTGATTTTTAATACTCTCTTGAATATTGGCGCTTATCACCAATATAGGAACACTACTTTGCTTGTCTCTTAAAGATTTTAAAACTTCGATACCATCTACCTCTGGCATTAGAAGGTCTAAAATCAAGAGATCATATAATCCTGCATCTAAAGCCTCAAGTGCTTCACGACCATTTTTCACTAGTTCATAATGGTATGACATGCTCTCTACAACATCAGCATAAAACTTACGCTGAAACATTGAGTCGTCGGCTATCAAGATCTTTTTTGCCATGAAGTATTATTTATTGGGTTAATCAACTTTGAAATCAAAAGTAATAACAATTATTTATTATTAGGGCTCAATAGCAAAAAGTAAATCCATTTCTGATTTTAATCACCAAAAAACACGAGAAACTATCGATTATCCGTCGTCTTCATAGCGAAAATTAAAAAATCTTGTTCAATGTTTGAGTTCTTTTAATCTTCATAAATAACATCATCCCACCAAAACCACCTCCTTTTCAAACATAAAAAAAGAGGTGGTAGAAGGATTGATTACCTTTCCGATTAACGAACTACATCAACGGTAAGGTAGGAATCGTTCTCATTACCAATAAAGACCGTATGGGTAGCTTTGATAAAATCCTCTTCTTCAGCCATGAAAATATTGTCTACATACTTTTGAGGGTTTCTATCGATGAGAGGAAACCAAGTACTTTGAACTTGTACTTGTATTTTATGACCCTTCTTGAAGGTGTGCAATACATCTTGAAGTTGTAATCCTATTTTTGTTTTCTGATTAGGCACAAAGGGTTTAGGATCACTGAAGCTATCTCTATACCTGCCTCTCATTACCTCACTTCTCACCATCTGATGGTAGTTGCTCAGTTTTTGATTATCACTCACGAATTCATCTTCTAAGTAATCGTGAGGATAAACATCTATTAGTTTCACCACCCAATCGGCATCGGTGCCCGTTACTGAAACCTGTAAATTTGCAAATATCTCACCCGCTAGTGTGATATCTTCCTCTAGTGGAGCTGTTTCGAAGACCAAAACATCAGGTCTTCTTGCTGCAAACCTTTGGTCATCACTCATATATTTGCGTGGGGTAAAGGTCATCTTGATATCTTCAGTATGAGGAACTGGTTTTGCAGGATCAGAAACATAAGAAACGCTAGATCTACTCATTGGCTTGAATGATAGTTGATCATTCCCACCTAAATAAAGTCTTTCTTTCGCTGACTCTTTAGGTGGCCACTTATCAAAGGTTTTCCATTTTTTACTTCCAGTATCAAATACATAAGCTTCAGGAAGCTCAGGGTCTTTTTCACCTTTTAAGAAATGATTAAAAAACTGTGCCTCAATTTCATTCTGATAAAAGGTGCTGATGCTATCACCAAAATGGATGTTTCCAACAGTCTGATGTCCTCTCTCTCGAGCCCAATCCCCATGACTCCACGGTCCCATGACAAGCATATTGTAAGCGTCTGGATTATTCTCTTCAATTGTTTTATAGATGGTGAGCGGTCCATATAAATCTTCAGCATCAAACCAACCCCCCACAGTCATGACCGCCGGTCGAATATCATCTTTTAGGTGTGGAATGATGCTCCTTTTTTGCCAAAAATCATCATAGTCAGGATGATTCTTCAACTGTTGCCAGAAAAAGTTATCCTCACCATAATACTGATCTAAATTCTTTAAAGAACCAATGTCCATAAAGAAACCATAAGCATCTTGTGTGTTTAATTCAGGAAATTGGTACCAAGCCTCCTTGGTAGGCTCATCCTTCTGATAACCAAAAACGGTAGTTGCTACCCAATACGATAAAAAATACGCCCCATTGTGATGAAAATCATCAAAATAAAAATCTCCTATAGGAGCCTGGGGCGATACCGCTTTGATATTGGGGTGAGCACCAGGTAAAGACGCTGCAGCATAAAAGCCAGGATAAGAAATACCCCATAAACCTACGTTGCTGTTGAAATTTTCTAGGTTTTCTTTCATCCACTCCACGGTATCGTAAGTGTCAGTGCTTTCATCAATGCCTTCGCTCTTTCCTCTTTCTAAAAGAGTAGGACGCATATTATCATAACTGCCTTCAGACATCCATCTTCCACGAACATCTTGATATACGATAATATTACCCTCTTCCATTAACCTTTGAGACGGGCCTATTTGAGCTCTAAACTCTTCAGAACCATAGGGACGAGAGCTGTATGGTGTACGATTCATCAGAACTGGATAATTCTTGCTTTTATCTTTTGGGCTGTAGATTGTGGTATGCAACTTCACCCCATCTCTCATTTCGATGTACACTTCAAGTTTATCATAGTTAGCAGAAGGATAGTTTTCTTTTGAGTTGGCCTCTTCGACCACTTTTTCCTCCGTACAGCTTACAAAGGTGACAATAAATGTCAAAATGAAATATAGGACAAATAATCTGGTATGTATCATATCAAAATGAATTGTTTAACTTCAAATTAAACTCTAAAAATGATAAGACAAAAATTATATGTGCTGAATGGTAACAGGAGTAAATAAAAATAATCGATTATTTTCATAAACACTATCATAAGGAAAAATGCATATCCTCAAGATTACAGAAGTCACTTTACCGTAATTTTAAGCAATCTTAAGAAAAGTAAGGGCCTTTCTGAAGCAAAGAGTGAAATGTCCAGTGAAATTATGTAACTTGAGGATTAATAGGATATTACAATGTTTTTAAAAAGTTTCACTGGATAAATTATTATAAAAATTAATGTTGTATTACTCTCTTTCAAGCTAATAGACTTTGATAAAATTCATTACTTGATGACAAACCCTATCTTTTATAAACTAGCGGGTAAAAATGCAACTTACATCGTATTACTAAGCAAGTTAAAATAGGTCAGTATCCATGGTTGATATCAAGATTTTAAATTCAAGGTTTTTTTATGAGATGAATTGACGCAATAAAGTGATGGTGAGAAGTAATTCAGCCATTACGTTATAAATTAGCAAACACTCAAAGTGGCAAGAACTAACTATTAAAAATCATCAAGAACGGCTAGATTTTGGCTAAATATAATTCGATAGTATAAATAATATTCCTTTCTGAGGACACTTAAGTAACTAATAATTATAATAACAGCAAAGCTTGCTGAAAAAAATGGAGCCATTTAGAATTTATGGCATTCAAAACTTTTTTGACTGATATAGCGGTTTTGTCATACAAAAAAGTTATATTTGCAGTCTTAAAAATCAAAATAGGTTCACAGCTTATAATTAAAAAACATGTACGCAATCGTAGAGATAGCCGGAAAGCAATTTAAAGTAGAAAAAGATCAATACGTTTATGCACCTAGTATGCAAGGCGATATTGGCGCTTCCGTAGAATTTGACAAAGTGCTTTTAGTTGATGACAATGGCACAATAGAAGTAGGTGCTCCTACAGTAAGTGGTGTAAAAATATCTGCAAAGATACTAGATCACGTTAAAGGAGAGAAGGTTATCGTTTTCAAAAAGAAAAGAAGAAAAGGATACAAAAAGAAAAATGGCCATCGCCAAAAATTCACTAAAGTATTAATTGAAGAAATCGCAAAATAATAAAATCTATATAAGTTATGGCTCATAAGAAAGGTGCGGGTAGTACTAAAAACGGAAGAGACTCGGAAAGCAAAAGACTAGGTGTTAAGCTTTTCGGTGGACAGAAAGCTATAGCCGGAAACATTCTTGTAAGACAGCGTGGCACTAAGCACCATCCAGGTGCTAATGTAGGTATGGGTAAAGATCATACCCTTTTCGCTCTTACTGATGGGGTTGTAGAGTTCAGAAGAAAAAAAGGAAACAAATCATTTGTTTCTGTTGTACCTGCTCAAGCATAGTAGCAGCGCTCTAAAGAAATTAGCCTTTGTTCTACGGAGCAAAGGCTATATTTTTTGATTTAAAGTGTAGTTGATCTGATGTTTAGATCTGCAATTAAGCGAAATAGATTGAAAGATACTTCACACTTAAAAAGACTATATATATTATGATAGAACCTTAGCTCAGTTGGTTTAGAGCGCCGCCTTGACAGGGCGGAGGTCACCGGTTCGAATCCGGTAGGTTCTACCGAAAAAGCTACATTTCTGTAGCTTTTTTTCTTCCACCATTATAGAGGCATAATATATGATGTAAACCCAGCGCTTAAAGATAGCTGGATGTTTATTTGCAAAATTCACATCATTCATGTGATTTAAATTTATGAGTGAATTTAAATCACAGTATAAAACCTATGTTTTATGGTATTCTCCATCAATACCACGAAAAGAAAATAGGCGTATGGCACTTAACCACACACCCATAATCCTTGATACTATCGTACAATTTTAATCGAGGCTTCATTTTCATCCATAAGCAAACCAATGCTTAAAACTCCGCTATTCAAAACAAGCTGACTGTTATCTATCTTATTTGCCCCTATCCATACTTCCTTTGGTCTACTGTTGCCATAGCCTTTAATTTTAAGCTCAAAAAACCGCTCTTCTGGCATTCCAGTATAACCCGCTTTAGTATCACGACTGATGGCAAGAGTAATCTCGTCTTTAGCACCTTTAGCTTCAAAAGTAAGCGTCTCATATTGATTATTTTTCAAAGACAGTGCATTGATGCCATCATCCCAATAAAATGTCTTTTTGCTATTGACCCCGTCTCCAAGGTAATAATCTACCACTAGTGTATCAGTGGTAAAAGAAGATGTGAATGCTTGATAATCGGTCACCATGGGTACAAAAGACCCGCTTTTAACGAGCAAAGGCAATTGGTCAACAGATGCTTGAATAGCCATAGCACTACCTCCATCTAATTTTTCAAGTGTATGATAATTATACCATTCACCCTCAGGCAAATAAACTTCTATGGATTGACTTCCTGCTTCTACAATCGGTGCCACAATGAAAGCATCACCCCAGAAATACTGAGTGTCAAAATATGCTGTTTGATCAGCTGCAGTTTTATCAAAAAACATTGGTCGAGCTAAAGGAAGGCCTTTTAGTGTGCTTTCAAAAGCTAGAGTATAGTTGTACGGCATCATTTTATGTCTCAACATGGCATACTCCTTAACAATATCCTGTGTCTGAACAGTGTAATTCCAAGGCTCTGGTGTATCGTTACCATGTGGTCTCATAATAGGCGTAAAAGCGCCGAATTGAAGCCACCGAGCATACAATTCATCATCTTTATCGCCATCGGTAAAACCACCAAGGTCAGAATGCATATAAGCAACACCGCTCATGCTCATACCCAACATAATCGGCACTTGAGAACTCAATCCATCGAATGAACGCTGTATATCGCCAGACCATGGGAAAGTGCTATATCGCTGCATACCAGCAAATCCACTTCTTATTAGGTTAAACAATCGTTTTTCCGGATAATTCTCTTCATACTTTCGATGCAACATCTCTGCCCACTTTAGTGAGAATGTATTATGCGCTTCCCTTGCAGACATTGTTTTATGACGCATTTCATCAGGGTGTTCTTCAGGTTCTCCCAGATCAGACCACCAGCCCGATATGCCAATATCTATTTGCTTTGCATAAAATGGCCACATCCACTCTAGCGCTTCAGGATTTTGCATATCAATAAGAGAAGCCGAACCAGCCCAAAAATCCTCAATTACCCAAGTATCACCCTCAGAATTGGTTGTAAAGAACCCCTTCTCATTAATTTCAGAATAATTAACAGATTCCTGAGTAAAATAAGGCTCTGTTATGATAACGGTCTCAACATTTTTGGCCTTGAAGTTATTGATCATTCCCGCAGGATCTGGAAATTGATCCTGAGCCCAGTCCAAATTACCCATGTCCTTCTCCTCTCCAAACCAATATAAGTCCAAAACCAAACCACTAATCGGATTGCCATAGGCTAATAAACGATCTATAACCGCTTCGGCTTCATCAGCTGTCTTATATCCATATTTTGACTGTATATAGCCCAAGCTCCACATAGGTGGTAATGGCTGATAACCACTCAATCGGTGGTAACTTCTTAATATTTCAGTCGGCTGAGAATCACCAATCCAATAAATAGTGATGTTACCGCCCTCATTACGGTATTGAATCTTGGATGTATCAGCATCACCAATATCAAATACTGAGGGCATACTATTATCTATGTATAAACCATAGTTGAGCGAGCTTACATAAAAGGGCATGGTAACATTAAGGGATTTCTCATTATTAGCATAGCCATATTGAGCGCGATGATAAATATCGTAAGTATCACCACGTCTATTGCCCGCTACCGCATGAAAGCCAAGCCCGTAAATTTCCTCTCCTTCGCTAAGGCTGAACCCTAGAGCACTTCCATTGTCTGGATCTATTCTATTTGCGTGGAATGAGGTAATCGCTTGATCATCTCTAAGAAAGCTTAGCTCCAAAGATGCCTTGTCGATGTGGATAGTAACAGTTGAAGACCTAAATATAAGATAAGAATCCTCTTCCTCTACACTCCATTCATCAGAAGAAAGAGAATGATCAATAATTACATCAGACGAATCAGGTACAAAAGCCTGATCCCGAATTAACACATCAATTCGAGCTACTGACTCAGAGTACGGACTAATAACCAATGAATTGCCATAATTATCTTGTATTGATAGACGTCCTTCTTTTAACTGATGTTCTACGTATTGACCCAATTCATTTTTAACTTGAGGCTCCGCACAGCCCATAAATCCAATTAAAATGGATAAACCTACAATTTTAAATAGGTACTTCATGTTTGTTTAATTTATATTATTTATTAAAGATGGATATTTGCCATTTTCATCGAAAACGGAGTTTGGTAGAAGTTTTATTAACTGCTTAATTTAATTTAGATCCCTTAAAAGCATAATATCTGATACAAAAAGCCGATATGGACTCACCTTAAAATGATGACAGGAGTACATTAGTAAGCATCCGATTAACTACACCTCCAGCCTATATTTAGGAGTTACTGTTTCTG
>JAFIEW010000108.1 GCA_020832375.1 Cyclobacteriaceae bacterium | reverse complement strand
TTAGCGCAAGAAATCAACTTTTGTAAAGTAGGGGGAATGAGTGCTAACGTTTTGCGTGTATGAGAAGTAGCGGATTAAAAAGCACTTCACTTTCAGTTTGGCACTGACTTTTATTAAAAGCACTGACCTTTGATTTATCACTGAAACCGCTATTTCTTATACACGCTGTTATGGCTCGTTTTTCTTTATTTCCCCTTGTAAATCAGGGTATTTGTTAAAAATATTTTTCACTAAGTCGTAAGTTCCTTTTCCGTGTTGGTTACTAAAAGCGTATGTTTTTCCTTCGTAAATTAAAAGTTCATTGTCTTCGTTAAACCACCTTGAAGGGTCGTAGCTTCTAACATTTCTAATTTCTCCTGATTCAAAATCTTGTCTTGTCTGACATTCTTTGTCAACCCAAATCCACCTTTTTTCACCTGTTAACTTCATTAAGTCTTGCGGACTTATTCCAAAATAAACACTCTCGCTTATTGCTAAATGCATAGTTTGACGTTTGTTTAAGTTTATTTCACTTTTTCCGTTAATTTTAACGTCAAACCTTGAATAGTCTCTACTGCTCTCTCTCCGTGCTTGTCTTTGTTCAGCTGCTTTTTCTCTTAACTTAACTTGATAATCAGTTGTCTCAGGAAGAGGGATAATTTGTTGTATGTCAAAGTATAAATTAACTCCGTCTTTTTGCGGTTTAATTCTTATACATTTTATATCAATATCTCTTTCTATTAACCATAGAACAGAAGTAGTGATTTCCTTTGAAAAGTCTGCTGACACTAAGATTATTCTAACATCATTTGCAAACTCTTCTTCATTTACATCATCCCACTCAAGGAAACTCAATATCGCTTCTTGAGGGTTATCTATCTCCAAATTATTTTTCTCAACATAATGCTGATAGGCCTTAACTGCTTTTTCAAATGTCATATTGGCAACCATTGCGGCATAACGAATTGACTGCAGCTCCATATGACCTCCATCCTCTGTTCTTTTTAATTCAACGACAACTAAATTAGCGTCTTTGTCAAGGCAAAGAATGTCAATACGTCTTTTGCTGTCTTCCCAATCTCCAAATTCACTACTGAGGACAAACAAATTCTTCTCAACAGTCTCGATTGAATTAATTATAAATTTTTGCAAGTCTCGTGCTTCATCAATTCTTTCGTTTGAAAAAGTTGTTTGTTGAAGTTCCACAATTTTCTGTCCATCAAGTTTATATATTGGCATAATGTTTCTCTTTTCTATTTGTATCTGTTTCCACTTTGAGTGCAATGCTTTTCTACTTCGTCTAACCATTTATCATACCAATACCAAGCCTTAGCTACTTGTGTTCCAAATCCAAGTTTTGGATTTTTGGCGTCTTTAGACTTCCAAAATTCAGTATGTTGGTGCTGACCAAAATTTACAAAACCTTTATTTTGCATTTCTGTCCATATTTCAGTTGGCAAGTATTTTCTTTTTTCTCTTTCTTTTATTAGAACATATTCTTTGTTAAGTGTTTCTGCTTCAGGTGAATTTGCCGGCAAAAACTCTATTACCTTATCCGCTTGTCCTTTATGATTTACAGATTTTGGAACATATAAAACTCGATAGGAATATCTAATATTATTATAATCTTCATCACTCAAGCTGTTATCAAAGTCATTTATGTACGCAGATATATTTGAAGGTAAGTCAGTGAATTTTCTTAGTTGGTTGGCGTGTTCTTCCTTTATTGTAGAAAATTGTAGTGAGAATGACAAATGTTTGTCGATACCATAGCTATCACCAAAAAGCTGTTTTATGTATTGGTTGTAGTTTAAACAACAAGCTTGAAATCGGGCACTTAAGTATTCATCTATCCTCGTTGTCATTTGGTGTTCAATTTCGTGTCTTAAACCAATAAGGAATTTTAAATTTGATTTTGAAATATGGTCGATAGGGCAATTATCATCATCTAAGCATCTTTCAAGTTCCCAAAATTTAAACGCACCTTTTTTCGTCTTGTCATATTTTTTTCGTTGAGCAAGTTGTTTGTAATAACGATAGTCAATTTTTTGTTCGCGATAATATGCGTGTAAGAGGTACATCCAAGAAATATTGGCAAGAATTATAAAGTTTTCGGACTTAAATTGAATGTTGGGATTATTAAAAATCTGAACTGCACTAAGCATTGCTTCTCTTGACTTAATCAAAAGCTCTTCTTTCAAAGACCAAACTTTCCTTTTTCTTTTCTTAATTGCCATTTATAATTTCATTCTGGTGTTTTACGGTGTCGTCTTTTAAAATGAGCCATAACGTTTCTCACATAAGACCTGTGGCGGGTTGCGGGCTGCTTTCCTATCCGCCGAGGAATAAGTTTGAGCGGACTTCAAAACGTTAAGCTTGCACTGCCCCCGACATAGGTTTTATGTGATGTTGGGCACTTTTATTTTTATTTCAAAGTTTAAAATCAATAAATTATTTTTTAGTAAAAATCTCTAATATTACTATAACTCATAACCAAAGATTCTTCATAAGTCCATTTGTTTTCTTTTTCTACTTGATGCGTTAAACGTAAGGTTTTGTTTTGCATTCCATTAATGAAATTCTTTATAAGTAATACGCATTCTTTAGGTTGTTTCACAATTTGTTTCTCGGAAAACCTTATAACGCACCAATTTTCATCAAGAAAGTATTCATTTCGCGCAGGGTCTTCACAGCCAATGTAATGTATGGGTTTCCTGTCAATGTATGCGTATGGTTCATCTATCTCAATATCTATATAAAGACCTGTAACCTCACATATTAAAGTAATATCTGGGAAGTAGGGACAATTTTCAGGAGTAATATCCATTTTTACTTGGTTTCCAAATTCCTCATATAGTTCATTTAAAAACATAAGTTCATGCTTTCCTCGCTTTACTTCTTCTATTTTTCTAACATGTAATGTTTTAGGCTTCAAGCTTTCGTAAAACATTAATAATTCAAACTTTCTTATTTCATTTTCTGAAATTGTAGACTCTATTTTTTTTAAATCAATTTCGTAAGCCCTTTTTAAAAAACTATTTTTGAGTTCAATTTCTTTCACTTTTTTTTCATATTCTGCAAGATTGGTTTTGTAAACGCTATCTTCATGGTATAACATCTTTCTAATATTTTCTTTACGGGATATCTGAAGACCAGAGAATAGTTTGTAAAAAATAATAGATGCTGGTAACGCAATTATCAGAAATCCACCTACCGTAATTATGGGAATAGCTATGATGCCAAAGACTAAAACAAAAAAGACTAAAACAAAAACTGAACAACCATCATATTTAGTTTTTTGCTCTTCTTTATAATAATAAGGAAGTGGTTTTTCAGGAAACTTTTCAGGTCTATAGGTAGGCAGATTGATTCCTTTCTTCTTGTATATCTCAGACTTTGATGGTTTAAGTTTTATATTGCATTTTATTCTTTCTGGCACAAGAATAATTGGGTAAAAGTCATTGTCTAATGCCTTTTGAGAATAATCAGGTTCATTTTTATAATCGAAAGGATATAAATCATTCATTTATTTAGTATCATGGTTTTGAATTGTTCCTATAATTGTGCCCAACAACTGTATAACCGCAACCGCCTAGGCGATTGCGGTTTATTGAGTTGCGTTTATTTTTCTTATATCTCACAACAAGGTAAAACCAATTTCCCTAAATTACAATTTCTAAATTATATCTGATCTAAAGGGCTTTTTATCTGATCAAATCCCTTGGTGGTGATGTGCGTATAAACCTCTGTAGTCTTGGAGCTGCTATGCCCCAGTAAGCTTTGAATGTATCTCAAATCGGTACCCGCCTCCAAAAGATGTGTCGCAAAGCTATGACGCAGCGTATGCACGGTGGCATGCTTCCTAATATTGGCTTTGCGCATGGCTTGCTTTAAGATTTCCTGTATGCTTCGCTCACTATAGGTGCCACCAAACTGACCTTCAAATAGGAATTCCGATGGTCTATACTCCAAGTAGTACGCTCTCAACTCCGGCAGTAGCTTCTCCGAGAGTACCGTTTGCCGATCTTTTTTCCCTTTGCCAGCCCGTATAAAAATTTGCTTTCTATTTTTATCGATATCCGATATTCTGAGATTGATCAATTCGCTGATACGCAATCCTGAAGAGTAGATGAGCTGAATGATACATCGATGCTTGAGGTTGTCGATCGCCGAAATAATGGCCTTTATTTCTTCTATGCTCAAGACCGAAGGCAGCTTTTTATCCTTAAAAGGCCGCACAATTTGGTAGTATATCCGCTCTTGCCCCAGCACTTTTTCGTAGTAAAACTTGATCGCATTGATCGCTTGGTTTTGATAAGAAGCCGATACATTTCGACTGACCAAGTGCATGAGGTATTCATTGATTTGCTCTTCCGTTATTTCACTCAGCTTAGGTCGATTCATATGGTCAATGAAGTCTTGAAAGCACGAACAGTAGGTTTTTATGGTGTTTGGGCTGTATCTTTTGAGCTGTAATTTTTCTAAATATTCAGGTGGAATGAGGACGCTTCTTGAGTTTTTCTGTTTTGGAATCAACTTTTTATGTCGCTCATTAATTTTTTCTACTCTCATCTCAAGCTGCTCACAGGCAGTAGCTATTGCGTGTAAGTTCTCTTCAGTATGAGGTAGCGACCAGCATTTCGCATCCGCATTCCACCTAGCGCACCTCATCTTTTTAAAAAAGTTGTAGAGGTCTTTGTTGTATAAAAAATACACTTCCATATTACCACTACAGCCTATTACTATCTTTGCCAGCTTAGGATGCTTCACGAAATACCCTTTTTTCAGTCGCTGGGTAGCTTCAGCTGATAGGGGCTGGTTGAGAAACCGTACTTTCTGATTAAATATTTGTCGGATAAGCGCAATATTCGCCTCATGCGAAGGTAATCGCCATGCCTTTTTTTCTTTATCGAAATAAATGCCTTTGATACTTTTTAGTTGTAGGGTAATCGTGGGATGAGGCAACACAAAGAGCAACAGCTGTTTGCCGTAGTAGAGAATGTTACAACAGTCATCAGTAGGATGATGAGAGTAAGTTTTATGATGGACTTTTGCACCCTCTTCCAACTCCTGTTTTAGCCGAAGACGATTTTTTGCCGAAGCAGCTTTACTTTCCCCATTGGCAACCTTCAATTCAGGATATAATTTTTTAAGGGTAAAGAAGTGTTGTTTCTGATAAGGAATGTGCCACGCAGCATGAGTTTGGCTCCATTTGGCATCTAAATCAGATTGAATGCGGAGTTTTTCGGCTGCATTAGGATGAAACATTAGTTTAATCCGCTCTTCACCTCGATGGTTGATCTTTGATACTTCCATGGTTTTTTGATCAATAGTAGTGAGATGAAAATTTAAAAAGGTATATTATACGTATATTATTCGTATAACATACGCTTATGGAAAATACCTGTAAACATTGTGGTAAAGTATTGATCGGCCGATCCGATAAAAAATATTGTGACCCCTACTGCAAAAGTGCTTTTCAATATCAGGAGCAGAAAGTGAATCAAAGTAATTTTTACCTCAAAGTAGATCGGCAGCTCAAGAAAAACAGAAAGATACTGAGCACCTATACCAAAGCTGGAAAAGCCACTGCACGAGCAGAAGTATTGGCCGAGGAGGGTTTCAATCCGAAATTTTTCACTCACTATTGGAAAAATAACAAAGGGGAGGTCTATCTTTTTTGCTACGAGTATGGATTTTTGTCTTTTATGGATGCTAAGGGTATGAAAAAATATAGCTTGGTCAAATGGCAACCCTATATGGAAAAGGCATTTTTAAGTTTTAACTAATGCTTGAAAAGGGTATCCGAGCTTCTGCGCTATGATCTTTATGATGGGCAGTGCTGCTGCTCGCGCGCAAGGGATGGTAGGGGCGACGAGCGCAGCGAAGGCGGTGGCGAGCCTCGCTGATAAGGGAGAGGTACTGTCGGCTTTTTGAGTGGGGATGAGGAGGTATGCACTACCTACTACCCAAGGCTCGGCACGGAAGCGAAGCGGACCCCCGCACAGCCCGACCCCAGCCTTAGGGATGTTGATGAGCAACAGCCCTACTAATAGGCTGGGGTTGCGCCCTCATCATGCATCTTGATTGATAGGGAAAACCTAAGCTGACCGATGGGATGAATTGGGGATTGATGAAATTATTCCTTTGTAATCTAAACTTATTCCCGCTATTTTTGTAAATTATACTTGTACACAAGTTATCTATCTTTTTATGTCGGAAAAGCATCTTTACAGCAAGCCATTGGTGGAGCTCATATCTGAGGATTATGTGCTGGGCTATGTGCTGCATTATTTGGGCATAGATTTTTATAATTACGACGAGCAGACGCTGGAGGAGGTATGTCGCAAGCATCGGATAGGGCCTGAGATGGTATTTGAGGGCTTGCGTAAGCTGCGATCGCTGGAGGAGCTGAGTCTGGCGAAGGTAAATGCGTATCCGATAGAGTTGATTATAGAGTATTTGAAGCATTCGCACTATACCTTCATTAAGCATAAGCTGCCTTATATCGCGGGTATGATCAAAGATCTGCCGCAGGAAGGTGGTGCTGAGGAATTACAGCTGGTCAATGACTTGAAGATGGTGTTTCCGCTTTTTGTGGAGGACTTTATACAGCATGTATATGAGGAGGAAGACGGCCTTTTCCGCCATGTGGAGCGCCTTCGCGCTGCGATGAAGGGCGATGCGCAGTCGGTAAGTGCCTTGGTGAGGGCGGCCTTCCAAACGAAGGTGCAGGAGTTTGCACTGGATCATGATTTTCATGACGATGAGATGCGGGGTATCCGTGAGATTACGGATGGCTATGCTATCAGTGAAAAGACACCGCTGCATATCCGCGTGATTTTTTCTGAGATGCTGGACTTCGAACGCGCGCTGCAGCGACATTCGCAGATTGAAAACGAAATTCTATTTCCGAAGGCGCTGCGACTGGAAACGCAGGCCTATCGGCAAATTGCCAATCAAAGAAATTTTAATTGATGGGTCGATTACTTGCCATTGACTACGGTATGAAGCGTAGTGGTATAGCGGTGACTGACCCGATGCGGATCATTGCGAGTCCGCTGGAGACGGTGCCTACTCAGCAGCTGATGAAGTGGCTGGAGGCTTACTTTGCTGCCGAGCTGGTGGATAGGGTGGTGATCGGAATGCCAAAGACGGTACAAAATGAAGACTCAAAGACCGCATCAAATGTGAAGGGCTTCATGCGTGCCTTTCGTAAGCAGTTTCCGCAGCATCCGATCGAGACCCACGATGAGCGCTTTACTTCCGTGATGGCGCATCAGGCCATGATTGCGGGGGGAATGAAGAAAAAAGACCGAGCCAATAAAGAAAATGTAGATAAAATCAGTGCGGCGATCATCTTACAGTCGTACATGGAATCCAAAAATTTATGATTTATCCGATAGTAGTTTACGGACACCCTGTTTTGAAAAAGAAAGCAGAGGATATCAAGCAGGGCGAGCTGGATGTGAAGCAGCTTGCCGAAGATATGTATGAGACCATGCACCATGCCAGCGGCATTGGTCTGGCAGCTCCTCAAATAGGAAAGGGCATCCGCATGTTTGTGGTGGATGGCAGCGCCACCGAAGATGAGGAGATTGAGAATTTTAAGCAGGTGTTCATCAACCCCGAGATCTTGGAGGAAGATGGTGAGCCTTTTATAATGGAGGAGGGATGCTTGAGTATACCCAATATCCGTGCGGAAGTGGAGCGGGAGAGCCGCATTAAGATCCGCTTCTTTGATGAAAACTGGAAGGAGCATGAAGAAGAATATACGGGGATGAGAGCACGCGTGGTGCAGCATGAGTACGATCACATCGAAGGGATCCTCTTTACCGACCACCTGAGCTCAATTAAAAAGCGATTGCTAAAGAGTAAACTGACCGCCATGAGCAAGGGCAAAGCAAAGGCAGACTATGCCATTGTGTTTGCAGATGGTAAGAGAGGGTAGAACTTCGTAATGGATGATTCGAGATTCGTTGTCGATGCTTCGACATTTAAATATTGATATTAAGCTAAGTTGGTTTTCCTAAGCTTTTTTAAAAGCATTTCTAGGTAATACTCATTTTAGCTTTGAATTTGTTGTTGTTTAGAAAACAATGGTTTTCTATTTGTGATGATAATATCGATCGTAATAAAAAGAGGTGCCAACTATTAAAGTTAGCGCCTCTTTTTTATTGGTCACCTAGGGTATTTTTTAATATTTCTCCCCATGACCCATGCTACGTCCTTTAAGAGTGGCGGGGATTCCTTTCTCCATCCATATCGGCATGGGCTCATCTTTTAAGTAGTGATCAAAAAATGCTGACAGGCGCAAGCTGAGGTCTACCCGATTTTTGCGTTGTATCAGATTATGATCCTCACCATTGTAGTTGAGCATCCATACGGGCGAATCATTTCGCTTTAGTGCTAAGAAGAACTCAATTCCTTGGTACCATGGCACAGCACCGTCTTTATCATTGTGCATGATAAGCAGCGGTGTTTGCACCTTATCGGCATAAAATAGGGGTGAGTTCTCTAGGTATCGCATGGGTGCTTCCCATAAGTTTGCACCTATTCGGCTTTGCCCTTGCTCGTACTGAAATACCCTAGCATAGCCTGACCCCCAGCGGATACCGCCATAGGCAGAGGTCATGTTGGCAACTGGTGCTCCCGCCCCCGCTGCTGCAAACATATTGGTCTGTGTGATCAAGTAAGAAACCTGATAGCCGCCCCAGCTTTGGCCTTGTATCGCCATCTTAGCAGGGTTGATGGTCTCGTTTTTCAATACCTCTTGCACTCCAGGAATGATACAGTCGTAAGCGCCTTTGCCCGGAAATCCGGTTTGATAGATAATATCAGGTACGAATACGGCATAGCCATTGCTGACAAAGTGAGCAATGTTGATAATGCTTGCACTCGGTCCGGGTGTTTTGAAGCTGTGTAAAGTATTGCTGCTGCGATCGTAGAAATAGACCATCAAAGGCAGTGACTCTTTTGCATGCTCACCTTCAGGTAGGTAGAGTAAACCCTCCAAAGGATCACCTTGAAGCGATCGCCAAGTAACTTTTTCTACCGATCCCCATAGAAATTTTTCGTACTGCGGCTGCAAGTCGAGCAGGGTTTCAAGCCTTTGGTTGCCTTCGTACAAGTCATAGCGTGGGGCCTGCTGAAAATTCTGAAAGCTCGTTACCATCCAATCACCCGAAAGGCTACTCGTAGCGACACCATGCAAACCGACTCCGGCCATTAATGCATTACCTTCAAGCTCACCCTTCTTGGGGTCAAAAGCATGCAATGTTTGGACTTTGCTTTCATCATCGAAAAGCGAAACCATCCACTTTTTCCTCAAGTCAATGGGATCTTTATAGTCACCAATGCGCTGATAGCGAATTGATTTTTTATCTTCTCTGCCTTTTCCTTGGGTGAGGCTTTTCAACTCATTTTTGGTGGATGATAATGCGTATATATCGTAGCGGTCGTACACAATGAAGTGTTCATCTTTTTCCGTGAATCCGGCATAGCCATAATTCCCCGGTAAGTTGGGGGTGTCATGCAACTCATTGGCAAAAGATAGGCCATCAGGAAGCATATAGTTGTACTTTTTATTTTGCTTAAAGGAATACACATTCCAACTACTGTCGGTGAGCGTGTAGTAGGCCAAGGCATTGCCGGCATGCGAAGAGGCTACTCGCGCTACTATTTCTTTTTCGATTAGCTTTCTTTCACCGGTCAGCATATTGACCGAATAAAGATCTTGCGGATATTGAAAGTCGTACAACATCGATCTTCTATAAGGCAATACATCGGATAGGAAGGCCATGGGGTGTTCAAAATCTCTCGGTTCGCTTAAGGAATGCTCTAAATTTTCGGTGAGTAGTAAGCTTTGCTTGCTTTTGAAATTATATGAGGCCCTGTAAAATTGCTTTTTCTTGGCTTCAACATTATTGAGCTGTACGGTGGCAATTTCGTCATCATGCCAACTCCAAATATCTATTTTTACCTTTTCCTCATCTAAAATGCTGGTGTCTTTTTCGTATTCAAATTTCACAAGCGTATCTCGCAGGCCATAAAACAAATGCGACTCTGATTGATAAAAATCCAATCGAGCATGCTCGCTCAAGGTATAAGTATGACCATTTAGTTCTAGTCTAGGGCCAATTTCGTCTTGTTTTTTCCAAGTATTCTTTTCCAATGAAAAACTCAACAGCCTATATTCTTCTTCGCCTTTTACCGTGTCTTCAGTTGCTAAAAAAGCCAATCGGTTGCTTTTGGTAGAAAAACTCAAATTCTTATATGCTACCGCTCCGCTATCCAAAAGCTGTAGTTGACCCGTATTGGCATTGTAGACGTTTACGGCAGGTGTGCTAATGCTGTCTACTTTCTCGCTGATAAACAAAACAAAGGGGCGCTCCTCGGCAATGCTGTACTCGAGTACGTATTCAAATTTGCTCACACTATCTTTTGAGAATACCGTCAGATGCTTGCCCTCTAGCTTCTTTTTCTTTTTTTTCTTTTTATCTTCCTCTTTTTTCTCCTCTTGCTTCTCTTCTTTCCTCTTTTCCTCCTCCACAATTTCTACCTCTTCAGTTTCGCCACCTTTGGGTTCTTCTTTCTTTTCTTCCTCTTTTTTCTTCTCCTTAGGCGTCTCTTGGGTAAAGGCGATGATGTCTAAGTTTTTGGGTGTGTGTTTTACACTCAACACATTTTCGAATGTGTCGCGCTCATAGCTTTTAAGATCATAGATGAGTAATTGGTCTTTCGGCAGATCGTCTTTCTTCTTGCCTTTCAACTTGAGTGCACGCAATGAGTCGCTTGCAATTTTTAAAGTGGCACCAAAGTATAATTCATTTCCGGTGACAAAGGGTCGATAGCTTCTATTGAAATGGGTGGTGTCTTTCGCCTTCATGTCGCGAAGAATCACCTTTTCGTCGCCTACCTGCGGGTATTCGGTAAACCATAAGTAGCCTTCCTTTTCTGAGAAGTTAAACTGCTTGGCTGCATGCAGTGAATCGTAGTCTGCAACCGTAATTGGGCGTTTTTGTGCCATTACCACGCCAGTGGCAAAACATAAAAGCAATAAAATAGAGATGCGCATTTTTAAGGGATTTGGTTGGGATTTTATAAGATAGATAGGCTTTAGATAGCCGAAAATTGATTTTAATCTAAATTAATACCAAATGCTTTGAATAGGAATGAGATTTATATGAGAGGTCATTTCATTTTCCACTATCTCTTCCATTTGTTTTATCGCCACACGATGAAGGTCTTAAAGCTTTCCTGTCCATTATTTTTCATTTGTCTATGGATGGCTTACTTTTGATCAACTGTAGAGTTTCAAAGTCTGCATGAATGAGTAAAATCATATCTCGCTTTTGATAATCATGGATATTCGCAACAAAGCCGATGCAGCTACGCTTTCTATAAGATATATCTAGCAATTCAACTATGCCACAACTTACAAGCAAACTTCCCGATGTAGGTACGACCATTTTTGCCACCATGTCGAAGATGGCAGCCGAACACAGGGCCGTCAACTTATCTCAAGGTTTTCCTGACTTCGCCGTTTCCGAGCAGCTGCGCACGAGGGTTGCCGACTACATGAACGCCGGATACAACCAGTATGCTCCCTTGGGTGGTCATCCCTCGCTCACCCAAGCGATAGCGAATAAAATTGAGCAGCTCTACCAAGTAAGCTACCATCCAAGCGATGAAGTCACGGTGACGGCAGGCGCCACGCAAGCCATTTTCAGCATTATTCAAGCTTTTGTTTTTGCGGGGGATGAGGTGGTAATTCTAGATCCTGCTTACGACTGCTATGCGCCTGCGGTGAGCTTGGCAGGAGGCAGGCCCATTCATGTGCCGCTGGATGAGGACGCAGGCTTTGCACCTGATAAACAAGCAATCAGGCAAGCCATCACCCCTAAAACACGCATGATCATCATCAACAGTCCGCACAACCCGAGTGGCTATGTCTTTTCTGATGAGGAGATGCGCTTCATCTGCGAGCTGGCCATCAAGCATGACCTTTGGATACTTTCTGACGAGGTGTACGAGCACATTGTGCTAGATGGCAAGCAGCACCACAGCATTTTGAAATATGAGGAGGTGCGCGATCGTGCCTTTGCGACCTTCTCTTTTGGGAAGACCTTCCATGCTACGGGCTGGAAAATTGGCTATATGGTGGCAGACGCTCAGCTCATGCAAGAAGTGCGCAAAGTGCATCAATACAATGCCTACTGCGTGAATACCCCCATGCAGATGGGTATAGCCGATCACTTGAATGAACCCGAAAACTATCGAGGCATCGCATCCCTCTACCAAGAGAAAAAAGACCTCTGGGAAGCCTTGCTTTTGCCCTCACGATTTAAGGTCTTGCCCACTTATGGCTCGTACTTCATGTTGGCGGATTATGGGGAGGTATTTCCCGACTTGGAAGATGTGGAGGCCGCCAAATTGCTCACGCAAAAGTATGGGGTAGCCACCATTCCTATCTCTGTCTTCTACCGTCATCCCAAGCGAGAGCAGCGCCTGTTGCGCTTTTGCTTTGCCAAAGAAAGTGAAACCCTAAAAAAAGCAGCCGAAATACTATGCAAGATTTAAGCATTTGCCTGATTCAAGCCGATTTATATTGGCAAAATATAGAGGCCAACCTCAATACCTTCGAAGAGAAGATATGGGAAATTGAGGAGCCTGCCGATCTGATCGTGCTTCCTGAGATGTTCAATACGGGTTTCACCATGCAGCCCAAAGGCTTAGGCGAGCCGATGAATAGCCGCACTTTCCGATGGATGAAGCAGATGGCCGCGCAGACGCAGGCGGTGATTACGGGTAGCTATATTGTGCAGGAAAAAGGCGAGTACTACAACCGCCTGATCTGGATGCGGCCCGATGGCAGCTTTGAGCAGTACGACAAGCGGCATTTGTTTCGCATGGCAGGGGAGGATGAACAGTACAGTGCGGGCGGCCAAAGGCTGATTGTAGAACTAAAAGGGTGGAAGGTCTGCCCATTGGTATGTTATGACCTGCGATTTCCGGTATGGTCGCGCAACTTTAGTGAACAGGATGACTTACCCTACGACTTATTGATTTATGTCGCCAACTGGCCTGAGCCGCGAGTCAATGCTTGGGACAAGCTGTTGGAAGCGCGCGCCATCGAAAATCTATGCTATGTGGCAGCTGTCAACCGTGTGGGCGTGGATGGTAATGAAGTGCCTTATTGCGGCTCATCGGCCATGATCGATTTCAAGGGCGAGGTGCTCTTTCGGGTGAGGGATGTGGAAAGCATCAGCCGGCATGAGATCAGCGCAGCAGCATTAGAGGCTTTCAGAGAGAAGTTTCCCGCCCATTTGGATCAGGATAGGTTTAGGGTGGAATAGCCCTATGTAAAGTAAATATGCTTTGTTTTAGGTTTATAACGCAGTTTTTTTTTCCCACGCTATTGCATCACGCTCCTACAATGCTATTAGGTTGATTTTATAATTATTGGTGGGTCGGTAAACATATTTATGCGATCGGAAGGTGAAGTTCTTATAGATACATGATTTGCATATTTCAGAGCCCTGTAAGGGTGAGCGGATTTAGCCTAGGGTGTAGCCCTAGGTGAAGTAAATATCTTTGTTGCAGGTTTACAACGCAGGGTTTTTTCCCCACGCTATTGCATCACACCCTTATAGTTCGAGTTGGTTATTTTTTCATTATTGAGGGGTCGAATCGGGACATTAAGCAATAAAATGTGAGGTTCTCATTTCGTCGGAAAGCTACCTAGCATTTGGATTTCCGAGCCCTGAAAGGGTGATGGGATTTAGCCTAGGGTGTAGCCCTAGGTGAATGAATGATCTCTCAGGATTATATGGAATCAACACTTCATACAAACTGTCTCCTATACTCTTTAATGGTTTAGTAAACCATAAAATAAGTTTCTACCAAATTACATTACCCATCAATTCAAAAAAAGAGTCCAAGTGAGCCGTCTATTATCAACTGCTTTTTCCTAAAAAGTATTTTATGGGGATTTTAATTACTATGGAAGCTAGGAATTGGATAAAAAGTCATGTGAAATGCGTCTAACTAAATGTGATGGATAATTTTAAAAATGTATACAGATCGGACGACCTTTTTCATTCTTATTCGGTACTGGATAAGAATAAGTAAACATTTTCGAGATGATGCCTTGATTGTTTTAAAACAGCCTAATACTCATTTTTATTCGCCTATATTTAGTTGTGATAGGGTTAACTAAATTTATTGTGATGAATCTATTAAAGAATTAAATAGTATCGCATGTTTAATCAAGCTATAATAGATATTAATACACTTTATTTTAATGAATTTTTAAAAAAATACATGGATATCTTGACATTTTTTATTTTTTTTTTTTTTAGGTTTACAAAGTCATTATTTCAGAGTGCACTTATCGAGTATTTTGACAGTTTTAACGGGTCTTTATTTTCATTGACCACATTTACTATTCATTAAAGTGAATAGGAGAATTTTAAACAATTAAATATTACGACGATGAAAAAATCCTTTATTTTAACCTAATGATTTCAGTTTTC